>JAQVRY010000001.1:16209-43837 GCA_028700795.1 Tissierellia bacterium
TTCGGTCTAAAGCCCTCAGAATGACAAATAATTATTTATAGCAATGACTTACAGATATTTTTTTAACTCATCCTTTTTATCTGTCTTTTCCCACGGTAAATCAAGGTCTTCTCTTCCAAAGTGACCATATGCTGCAAGCTGCTTATATATAGGTCTTCTTAAATTAAATTTTTCAATAATTACAGCAGGCCTTAAATCAAAATTCTCTGCTATTGCTTTTTCTATAATTTTATCGGGAATCTTGTTTGTACCGAATGTTTCAACCATTATTGAAACCGGTTTTGCTACTCCAATTGCATATGCAATTTGTACTTCACATTTGTCTGCTAATCCTGCTGCAACTATATTTTTAGCAATATATCTTGCTGCATATGTAGCTGAACGGTCAACCTTTGTGGGGTCCTTTCCCGAAAATGCTCCGCCACCGTGTCTTGAGTATCCGCCGTAGGTGTCTACGATTATCTTTCTTCCTGTTAATCCTGAGTCTCCCTGAGGTCCCCCAATAACAAATCTTCCTGTAGGATTTACGTAATACTTAGTGTTTTCGTCTAACAATTCAGCAGGAACAATTGGTTTAATTACTATTTCAATTAAGTCTTTTTTTATTGTATTTATGTCAACTTCAGGATTATGTTGTGTGGATATAACAATTGTGTCAACTCTAACAGGTTTATTATCATTATATTCAACAGTAACCTGAGTTTTACCGTCAGGTCTTAAGTAATTTATAATATTGTTTTTTCTAACATCTGCAAGCTTCTTTGCAAGCTTTTGTGCCAAGGATATGGGCATGGGCATTAGCTCAGGTGTTTCATTGCAGGCAAAACCAAACATCATACCCTGGTCTCCTGCTCCAATCATGTCATTAATGTCATTATTGTTCTTCTTATATTCATCTGCTTCATTTACACCCAATGCTATGTCCTGAGACTGCTCTTCAATTGATGTGAATACAGCACACGTTTTGTAATCAAAGCCGTATAATGCATCGTCATAACCGATATTCTTTATAGTTTCTCTTACTATATGTGGAATATCAATGTAACAGTTTGTGCTGATTTCTCCTGCAACAAGTACAAATCCTGTCTTAGTAATTGCTTCACAGGCAACTCTTCCATTTGGATCCTTTTCCATAATTGCATCTAAGATGCCATCTGATATCTGATCGCACATTTTGTCAGGATGACCTTCGGTAACAGATTCAGATGTAAATAACCATTTTTTCATTATCTTATCCTTTCTAAAATAAATAAACCTCTTCTAAAGAAGAGGTCAAATTGCTTATATTGCCTCATCTTTCGGTAATCCGCGGGAATTAGCACCTTGAATAATCAGGCTGCCGGGTTTCATTGGGCCTCGTCCCTCCACCACTCTTGATAAGGAGTATTTTTCTGTATAATACCATATACATTTTTTTTTGTCAATGCATGAGTTTTATGAATTTTAATTAGATGGAACTATATTATTATAATTACGTCTATAATAGATAAATTAAATCCTAATTTGTTATAATTTGCTAAGATTAATTATTCTTAAAATAATGGCAATGATGGATGGTTTCTGATATAATTTAAAAGGAAAGGAATGATAAAAATGATACTTAAAAAATTAGCAGCTATTTCTGCTGCGGCAATACTATTATTATCATCTTCAGCATATGGCAGCAGCCTTTACACCGTGTATGACTTATCTGAAGAAATAAAACTCTCTAAGAGTATTACATATGAAAGAATAGAAAAATACACATCATCAGGGTGGATGAACATAAATGTTATCCGGGCAGATTTAACTGATGAGCATACAGAAATAAAACCCATCAGCAATGAAGACGGTATTTCCAACAGAGCAGTCTTAAGCTCCATGATTAAATCATCAGGAGCAGTTGCTGCAGTTAACGGAGATTTTTTCTACATGGGGGACCCCACATATACATACGGCCCCTTAATCAGAGATAATAAATTAATAACTTCTCCTCTTCCGTTTAATGACGGATACCCCTCCGTTTCAAAACTGTTAGATGGAACTGTCGATATTTCTGTATGGAATCCTAAAATTACACTTTACGGCTCAGATTCAACAGAATTTAATGTGATTGTTTTAAATAAAACTTCTTCAATTGAATGGGGGGCAACCATCCTTACATCTGACTGGAATAAAACTTCGCCCGGATATTCAACGAAAGACATCGTTGAGGTTGTTATAGTTGACAACGTAGTATCCGAAGTAAGAAAAAATCAGCCTTCAACAATAATTCCGGATAACGGGTATATTGTTGCAAGTTCAAACCCTGCAACAATGGAGCAAATGCTGAATTCATTCAACGAAGGACATCCTGTATCTTTGAATGTCGAATTGGATTTTAACCCGGATGATGTTAACTGGTCCTTTGGCGCCCTAAACTACTTAGTTAAAGACGGCAAGGAAAATGTGATAAGTTCTCAGGTTTTGGGAGTAAATCCAAGGACGGCAATAGGTTTTAACCAAGACAATACGCAAATAATTATGGTAACTATTGACGGCAGACATCGGGATTATGTAGGAGCAAGACAGACAGAGCTTGCTAAAATAATGATAGAATTAGGTGCATACAATGCTGTTAATATGGATGGAGGAGGCTCCACAACCATGGGCATTGACTTCTTAAAAAATGCAAATGTTACTGTAGTTAACATGCCGTCAGACGGAAGAGAGAGAAAAATTGCATCTGGGGTTGGTGTATTTAACAATTATCCTGACAGCGATAAAGTAGATATAATTGAAATCCAAGCTTCACAAAATGCAGTTTTTAATAAAACAGAAAGCTCTTTGGAGCTAAAACTTTTCAATGAGTACTACACGCCTGTAGATTTTGATTTAAAAAATGTAGATTTCACTGTATCCCCTGTTGGTGCAGGCAATGTTGTAAACAACATATTCATGCCTGAAAAACCTGGAAAAGCAACAATTACCGCTCATGCCGGAAATGCAGAAGGACAGATTGAAATAGATGTTTTAGACAAGCCTGTGGCACTGAAATTGGATACCGATTCATTGACCTTAGGATTCAATGATAAATATGAATTAGGTTCAGTTCTAGGAATAGACAAAGATGGTAATTCTGCATTCATACCATGGAGGTACATTGATTTTTCCTACAGAAACAGAGTGGGAAAAGTTGAAAATGGTGTATTTACATCAAGTGATATTTCAAATACCGGCGCGGTAACTTTAACATTCGGAGATGCAGTAAAGCATATACAGGTTAAAGTAGGATACAGATATAAAACATTAAATCGTTTTGAAAACCTTGATAACTTGAAATTAACATTATACCCTGAGGATTCCTACGGTAAAATATCCATTACTAAGGACTTTGTTAAAGAGGGAAAAAACGCACTTCAATTAGATTACGACTTCACAAAAATGACAGATCAAAGTATATCTTTTATAGAATTTGGCAATGACGGTGAAGGAATCAAACTTGAAGATAAACCATTGGCAATCGGTATGTGGGTTTACGGTGACAATAAAGCTCACTGGCTTAGAACAAGAATAACTGATGCCTACGGCACTCAATTGAAAATTGACTTTGAAGAAGAAGTGAATTGGACGGGATGGAAATGGGTTGAGGCAAAAATACCAGAAGGTATTGCTTATCCGATTACACTTAAAAATATTTACTTGGCAGAAATTAATGAAACAAAAAAAGATGCGGGGACAATATATATAGACAATTTAAGAATAATGTATGAGCCAAAAGACAAAGAGCTTGGTTTGAGGGCTGAAACCTCATTTGAAGATATTATGAAAAAATCTGCAATTACTGATTATTCCGAAAAGCTAACCATATCAGAGAGTAAATACGACCATGAAGGTGCTGATGACATAATTTATTTTGAAGGTAAAATTACGAACGGAACTATGAGTGCAGCCGATACAACAATGTGGAACAATATTAAATCTTTCATGGAACTTGAAGATAAGGTATTGGTATTATCCTTGAATGGTCATATTGACAATATACATGATGAAAGAGAAGTAAGAATTTTGAAAGAGATTCTTGAAAACGCATCACAAAGCAATGATGTCTTTATAGTATTCGCCGGAGAAAGTGAAAATACAGTGATTGAAAACAATGTAAGATATATTTCTTATGACGACAGTTTTGAAATAGGCATATCTGAAGGGAAAATTTCATATAAAAATTAGTTTTATAGCCAATTTTGTGTTAAAGTTGTACAAAATTGGGTATATTAACACTAAGGTATGGGGGACCCCTTCAACGTGGTGCAAGACTTTGAAGGTTAGTGTTGAAGGAATTTCCCCAATAATATTAAGTTAAAAATTTATAATTGGAGGCTTTTTATGTGGAAGGAATTTAAAGAATTTGCATTTAAAGGTAATGTTTTAGATTTAGCAATTGGCGTTATAATAGGTGGTGCTTTTGGTAAAATTGTAACATCCGTGGTAAATGATTTAATAATGCCTATTTTAGGATATCTAATGGCAGGAATGGACTTCAAAAATATGAAGTATGTAATGAGCGAAGCTATTATGGAAGGGGAAACAGTAATTCAACCTGAAGCAGCAATTCTATATGGTAGTTTTATTCAAAACATTGTAGACTTCCTAATTGTAGCATTATCAATTTTCTTGTTTGTTCGATTAATAAACAGATCAAAAGAAAAATTAGTAAAACAAGAAGAAGCTGCACCTGAACCTGAAGCACCTGCCGGACCTACACAGGAAGAGCTTCTGACAGAAATAAGAGATTTATTGAAAGAAAAATAATCGTCAGAAAAGGCTAAGTTAAAAGATGCGCTCTAAGAGCGCCTTTTTAATGCATTTTTGTTGAATTTTTTAATTTTCATGATAAAATAAAAATAGTATATTTTTTGGAGGAAATTATGAGTTTATACAAACAATGGACAGAAAATTTGGAAGCAATCAAAACCCAGGGAGAATACAACGATTTTTTTAATGAGTACATGGGAAAAGAAACAGAATGCTACAAAAAAATATTAGAGATGAAAGCTCCTGTTATTGAAGGAAAAATCCTGGAATTAGCAGAAGAAAACAACATGACTGCATTGGAATTCACGGGGTTTTTAGACGGTGCAAACACAAGTTTCAAAGAAGCAATAGTATTGGATGATTTAACTGAAGAATCTGAAATAAAAGCTGAATTTGACTTTGAAAAGCTGTTATGGAATATGCATGATGCAAAAGCTGAGTGGCTTTACGGAATGAAGGAATGGGAAAACATCTTTGATGAGGAAAAAAGAAAACAGATAAAAAAAGAATACAACCGTTCTAAGATAATAGTAAAAGGTGAAAAAACAGGAAGAAATGACCCATGCCCCTGCGGCTCCGGATTAAAATATAAAAAGTGCTGCGGTAAGTAATGCCCTAACCCTATTCTTCCGACCGTAGGGAGAGAAGAATAGAGGTAGGTCATTTGCAACGAGACTAAAACAGTCCCTTTATTTTTCCATCAACATCTATATCTATATTTTCTGCTGCAGGTACCTTTGGAAGCCCCGGCATTTTCATTATATCTCCCGTCAATGCAACCAAAAATCCTGCTCCGGCTGATATTGTTATATCTCTGATTGTTATATTAAAACCTGTAGGCCTGCCAAATACCTTTGAATCATCAGTAAAGGAATATTGGTTTTTAGCCATGCATATAGGAAGATTTCCAAATCCAAGTTTTTCAAAATTAGCAATTTCTTTTGATGCTTTTGATGAAAATTCCACATCATCAGCACCATATATCTTTCTTGCAATTGCCCTTATCTTATCCTTGATGGAAATATCTAAATCATAGGCAAATTCCAATGAGCTTTCCTGCTCTGTAAGTCTTATAACTTCATTGGCAAGATCAACTCCGCCTTCGCTTCCTTTGCCCCATACTTCTGACAGCTTTACATTTACACCCAACTCCATGCACTTTTCTTTTATCAATTTTAATTCTGCTTCCGTATCTGTAGGGAACTTGTTTATTGCAACAACAGCAGGTATTTTAAACACTTGAGTAATATTCTCCACATGCTTTAATAAATTAGGAATTCCCTTATCCAATGCCTCCAGGTTCTCTTTTCCTAAATCTGCCTTTGCTGCTCCACCATGGTGTTTCAATGCTCTAACCGATGCAACTATAACAACTGCACTTGGTTTTAATCCTGTTTTTCTGCATTTTATATCCACAAATTTTTCAGCTCCCAAGTCTGCTCCAAAACCTGCCTCAGTTACCGCGTAGTCAGCAATTTTACAAGACATTCTTGTAGCAATTACTGAATTACAGCCGTGGGCTATGTTTGCAAAAGGACCTCCGTGAATAAATGCGGGCGTTCCTTCCAGTGTTTGAACCAAATTAGGCTTCAATGCATCCTTCAAAAGTGCAGCCATGGCTCCGTGAGCTTTTAATTGACCAGCTGTCACAGGCTCGCCTGTTCTGTTGTATGCAACTATTATTTTGGATAAATTTTCTTTAAGCTCAATAATATCATTAGAAAGACAAAATACTGCCATTACTTCCGATGCAACCGTAATATCAAATCCATCTTCTCTTGGAACACCTTCTGTCTTGCCGCCTAAACCGTCAACTATATGCCTTAACTGTCTGTCATTCATATCCACGGCTCTTCTCCATACAATTCTTCTGGTATCAATGTCTAATTGATTCCCTTGGTGTATATGGTTATCAACCATTGCTGCAAGAAGATTGTTTGCAGCACCGATAGCATGAAAATCTCCCGTAAAATGAAGGTTTATATCTTCCATGGGGACAACCTGAGCATATCCTCCTCCTGCCGCTCCTCCTTTTACTCCAAAAACAGGACCCAAGGAAGGCTCACGAAGAGCAATTATTGTTTTCTTTCCAAGCTTAGAAAGCGCATCTCCAAGCCCAATGGTAGTGGTAGTTTTTCCTTCTCCTGCAGGAGTGGGACTTATTGCTGTTACCAAAATAAGCTTAGCATCTTCCTTGTGTTTTAATTCATTTTGAAGATATCTGTAATCAATTTTTGATTTGTATTTTCCGTAATTTTCAACATATTTATCCGGAATACCAATTTTCTCCGCAATTTTATTTATTACTTCTATTTTGGCCATTTGCGCAATTTCTATATCGCTTAAAAATTTGTTTGACATAAAACCTCCTCATTCGTGTTTTTTTATTATTATAGCATAAAAAACTACAGTTACAATAGAAAAGCTATTGGATATAAAAATAACAGTATACATATTTATTATTATATGATAATATGAATAAAAAATTCAGAGTAGATAAGATGCGTTAAGTGTTGAGGGATGGGATGTCGCCCTTAAACGAAAGACTATGTCTGCGGTTTCTTGTCGCTTCCGCTGTATTAGAGAAACTTACGTTGCTCCTATATTGTGCGGAGGTATTGCTTTGCTCAATAAGGAGGAAAAAATGAGTAGTAATACTGAGCCACAAAAATTCACATCGTTAACAATTGTTAGAGCAGGGCTTTTTATATCAATGAGCCTTGTGCTGAAGGTAATATTTAATATTATTATTCCTTTGGCAGGGGTTCCTGCGCTTAGGATAAATTTCGCTTCAATTCCGCTGATGCTTTCAGGTATAATATTAGGACCCCTTCCGGGATTCTTAACCGGAGCCGCGGCGGACATTATTAATTTTATAGTTAAACCTGATGGTCCCTTTTTTCCGGGATTTACATTGACAAGCGGATTAATCGGATTTTTGCCGGGAATTGTTTTTAAGTATTCTAAAAGAGATATAAATTATAATTTAGTAAATACAATTTTTATCTCTTTATTGTCTGTTGGTTTTGTTTCAGTTTTTATAGCTAATGGTTTATTGACATTTGACAATGGTATATTCTACGACGGGAAACCATTAAACCCAGTATATATTGTAGGGTTCTTTCTGCTTGTTGCAATTTACCTCATAATTCCTATTAAGGTATCATCTTCAGCAAAAGACCTTAGGATGAATAAAATAGTATTTTCAATTAGCGTAACTCAGCTGATTACATCAATAATTTTGAACACTTACTTTTTATATGTTTTATACGGTATAGGAATAATGATTACACTGCCTGCAAGAATATTGACAAACTTCTTTATGATACCGCTTTATTCAATAGTTATATCAGCTATATTAAATGCAATTAAGGGAAGATATTAAACAGTATCTTCCATTTCCTCTAATTCTACTTCTTCATTACCCTCAATTTCATATATTTCCATTATTTTGTCCAAGGTAATGGATGCTCTTATTTCATATTCCACATCATTTTCAACATATGCTCCTGAAAATACAACAAAATTGTTTTGTAAATTAAAATCAGTATATTTATTATTGTCTAAATCAATTTGTTTTTTATTGTCATTTATAAAATCATACAAAACAAATTTATTATCTTTATCTTTCAGTAATATTGAGGTAGTCCCCTCCAAAAACTGTAATTTCTGCGGCTCATCGAAGGAACCTGTTATTTTCTTGTTTTCAATATCTAATATCTTATTCTTATGGTCGTTATTAATTAAAATATATTTGCCAAGCCATTCATAGGAGCCTTCCTTGTTAAAGGATGCCTGTTCAATCAATACCGGTTCATTTTCTCCTTCATCCCAAATGAATATTTGACTATGCTCTTCTCCGTATCCCAAAGTTCTGAATACTACACTTTCATCATCACTTATTACTTCAATTCCTTTAATACTGTCATCAATTAATTTTGAGCTGTCCTTCAAGTATGAAACAATACTGTCTTTGTCTGTTTCTTCTGATTCAAATTCAGGAATATTTTCACTATTAACTATGTCTAATTTCGATTCTGTTTCTTCTAACTTGGATATAATACTTTCATTGTTTTTGACTAATCTTAAATAATCCTTTTCTAATTCTTCAAATTCTGTTTTAATTTTATCTAATTCTTCTTTTAATCTGCTATTTTCTTTCTTAATCTCTTCAGTATTGGCAATACCTTCATATTCTCCGGGACCTATACCTGTTTCTTCAGATATAGGTATCTGAGTACAACCCATTGCAAATATTAAGGTAAAAACTGCTATAATCAATAAATATTTTCTCATACTCTCACATCCTCTCGCTTCTGTTAGGGGAAAAAGCATCTTTCGATGCTTTTACTGTATCATTATACTTACTGCCATATATTCACCGCTCTGTTGAACAGCTATACTCAATATATTTTCCCCTTCTTCTAAATCTTTAAAATATTTAGTGCTTCCGGAAGTATCGTATATCTTGGTATTATTGGTTATGGATAGATATATTATCTCTGTTTTGCCGGTTGACGTAACACTTTGCATCATTATTAATCTATCATCTTCATTAATGAATATTATTTTGCCTGTGAAACTCTTGGCGGTTTCCATTTCAGAAACTTCCATTGTAACTATTTCATCCCCTGAGGTGTTTACAGATACATTATATCCAAGGCGCAAATCATATATTGATACGTTTTTTGACCCAATTGTAATCTTAACATTGTTGCTTACGGAATACTGCTTAATGGCTCCATCTTCGTCTGCAATCTTTATTTTGCTTTGAGGTGCAATTAATATTTCCCTAATTACTCCACTCATTTCAGCTTCCTTTGCAATAGTGTTAATTGCAATCATATCATCATATTTTGTGGTTATTGTAACTTCATCCCCAACTCTTATCTGATCAAAGCTTGATTCATCATCATTTCTTGTTACATCAACATCACTGGTAAATATAAATGTTTTTGAAACATCTTCGTCTGTTTTCATTGTAACCTTTATGGGATAATTGTAATCAATGGATGTAATAACTCCTTCATAGTGTTTAATACGGCTTATGGAATAAATCTTTACTGCTTCATCATCATCCAGCAAAAGCATCACTTCATCATTCTTGTCAAGACTTTTTAATTCAGTTTCTTTGCCGTCATGATATACATCAACATCTTTTGCGATATCAAATGTAAGCTTATCATCATCTTCATCGTAAATAGTTATTGTAGCAGGTGCTACATATGCCACATATGATATTGTACCTCTTACAACATCCTTTGTACTGTCAGCCTCAATATCTATTGCAAGTCTTTCCTCATTAATTTTGCATATAACAAGCATGTCCTCTTTTAAATCGGATAACTCTTTTGTTCTTCCGTTTACAGTAATCTTAGTATCATCATTTATTCTAACAATACTTTCAACTTCTCTTTCATTTTTCACATATATGTAGGATTCCGTCCTGCTTATTTCTACTTCCGTAATCATACCGCTGACTGTTGTGGTAGGTTCATATTTATCAAAATTAGGAACTATATTTTTGTCATCTATGTAGTCAAATGCTTTATCTAACAATGTAGCGATTTCTGCTCTTGTTATTTT
Organism: Tissierellia bacterium; assembly: GCA_028700795.1. Classification (GTDB taxonomy): domain Bacteria; phylum Bacillota; class Clostridia; order Tissierellales; family Sedimentibacteraceae; genus Sedimentibacter. Next base: position 26,569 of record JAQVRY010000001.1, read on the forward strand.
ACTTTTAGGATTAATATTATTTTCATTATCGCCAAGCATTATTTCCTTTTCATGCATAAGGTAAATATATGGTCTTGCAGATGCAGTTATATCAGCTCTGTCATTAAACGGAAGCGAGTATGTTTTAAGGGTTTTTGCGTCTTCACTAAAACCCATTGCATTTATAAGCAAGACTGCTACTTGTTCCCTTGTTGCATCTGCAATAATTGCTTCATTTGCAAACCAATCTTTAACGGTTTTCTCCGGTATTATACCAAGTTCAATTGCAACTGCCAAATAATCTAATGACCAATCATAACCCAATAGATTTTCCATCTTTTTTAAAGAAGGCTTATATTCATTAATTATTTCTTCTTTTATATCTTCATCAATTTCATAAAGTCTTGACATCATTATCAGAGATTCTAACACAGTTACATTGTTATCCGGTTTAAATGTGCCATTTTCATACCCGTCAACAAGACCGTTTTTTTCTACACTTTCTATGTAGCTTCTTGCCCAGTGATCTGAAATATCACTAAAGACAGCAGCATTTGCAGTCATTGTAAACAACAAAGACAGCACAATAGAAAGTAAAATAACTCTATTTAATTTTTTCATAATACCTCCCACATGTCCGTTTTTTTAATAAATTATATCATATATATGTTGATACTGCAATACAATTCGGGAGAGCACAGGCACATTCCATGGTGCCTGGCACCTATTCTATGCTATTTTGTGTGTCCCTCTCCGCTAATTATCCACGTACCTGTCTTTCCTGCCAAACCGTCAGCAGCTTTTTCCAATGAAGTAATCAATGTCTTTCTGCCTGTCTTAGATGTAGCAAAGGATATGGCGGCTCTTACCTTTGGAAGCATGGAGCCTTCCGCAAATTCCTTGTCAATAATATATTTTTGTGCTTCTTCCACAGTCAGTTCCGATAACCATAGCTGTTCCGGCTTACCATATTTCACAGCTACCTTTTCAACAGCCGTTAATATAATTAAGCTGTCGGCATCAACTAATTCAGCAAGCTTTGCTGTAGTGAAGTCTTTATCGATAACGGCAGGAATACCTGTTAATCCGTCAGCTTCTTCCACAACAGGAATTCCGCCGCCCCCTGCAGCGATAACAATATTACCTTTATCAACCAATGATTTAATAAAATCAATTTCTACTATGTCTATTGGTTTTGGAGAAGGAACAACTCGTCTATACCCTCTGCCTGCATCCTCTTTAAATGTAAATCCCTTAGCTGTCATTATCTCTGCTTCTTCCTTGGTGTAAAATGAGCCTACCGGTTTTGTAGGATTTTGGAATGCAGGGTCGTTTTTATCAACCACAACTTGAGTTATTACTGTTGCAACAGACTTTTTAATCCCCCTTAGCTTCAATTCATTTTGTATAGCATTTTGCAAATGATAACCGATATAACCCTGACTCATGGCACCGCATTCCGGAAATGGCATTTCTGGAGTTCCTGCTTCCGATTTTGATGCTGCATCCATAGCTAAATTTATCATTCCCACTTGTGGACCGTTTCCATGAGATAGAATTACCTGATTTCCTGCTTCAATTAAATCAACTATTGATTTTGAAGTATGTCTGACTGCTTCCTTTTGTTCCTGCGGGTCATTACCCAATGCATTTCCGCCTAAAGCCAATACTATAATGTTGCTCATAAATCCTCCTTGTATAATGAAGAGGGACAAGGAATGTCCCCGAACGTAAATTTATTGTACCATCATATCTTTAATTTAGCAATTTACTTTTATCTGTGATTATCAAAAAACTATTGACATCCCATGATATTATGATAAATTTTAATCATTACGATGATTAGGTGGTAATATGCTAAACAGAAATAATAGGAATATGGGTATATTGATAAAACCTTCGTTATTAAAAGGGGAAATTACCATCCCCCCATCAAAAAGTTTAAGCCACAGAGCAATAATATGTGCTTCTCTTTCTAAGGAAGAAAGCAAGCTACGCAATATAATTTTTTCAGATGATATAAGGGCTACAATTGATGGAATGAAAACATTGGGTGCGGATATCAAGGAAATGGATGATTTCATTCTTGTTAAAAAGGGCCGTTTTATTGAAACTAAAAATGTAATTGACTGCAATGAATCAGGCTCAACTCTTAGGTTCCTTATACCTTTGTCCTTGGTTTTAAAAGGCGGATGCAATTTTACGGGAAAAGGTCGATTAAGCGAAAGGCCATTGGATGTATATTATAAAGTTTTTGAAAACTCAAATATAAAATATGAAACGAATGCAGGACAACTTCCTCTTAAAGTAAGAGGCCGGCTAAAAGGAGGTTCTTACAACATCCCCGGCAATGTAAGCTCACAATTTATCACCGGATTATTATTTGCTCTTCCCCTTCTTGAGGGTGATTCAGAAATTAAAATTACCGGTGTACTCGAATCAAAGAATTATATTGAGCTAACAATGGATGTCATGCAAAAATACAATGTAAATATTGAAAAAATTGATGAGCATAATTATTATATAAAAGGAGGTCAAGAATATAAAGCATTTGACTACAGGGTTGAAGGTGATTTTTCGCAAGCAGCATTCTTTCTTGCTGCAAATGTATTGGGATGCAAAATTGAATGTCTTGGTTTAAACTATGATTCACTGCAGGGTGATAAAGAAATATTAAATATAACAGAAAAATATTCTTCGAATAAGAAGGAAATAACAATAGATGCTTCACAAATACCGGACTTGATTCCTGTAATATCAGTAATCGCATCCTTGAAGGAAAACTGCACAACTAATATAATTAATGCAGGGAGACTGAGGCTTAAAGAATCTGACAGACTTAAGTCGATAGCTTCGGAAATGAAGAAGATAGGTGCTTCAATAAAAGAAACAAATGATGGACTTATAATTAAAGGAAAGAGCTCCTTGCATGGAAATGCAACAGTAGACAGCCGGAATGACCATCGAATTGCAATGGCATTGGCAATTGCAGCAATTAAATGTGAAAATCCCATTGTTTTGGAAGGATATGAATCAGTAAAAAAATCATATCCGAGATTTTGGGATGATTATCAAAGCTTAGGAGGTATTATAAAATGAGCTCAATGATAGGAAATAAGCTTAAAATAAGCATATTCGGTGAATCTCACGGAGAAGCCTTAGGTATTGTAATGGACGGACTGCCATCCGGATATGCAATTGATTTGAATTACATAAATCAACAGATGCACAGAAGGCTTCCCGGAAGAAGTAACTTGTCAACCGAAAGGAAAGAAGAGGATGAATATTCAATACTCAGCGGTTTCTTTGAGGGAAAAACTACAGGAACCCCGCTGTCTGCAATCATTTATAACAAGGATAAAAAGCCTGAGGATTACAGTGATAGGTTTAAACTTCGCCCCGGTCACAGCGATTACACAGGATATATAAAATATTCATCAAATAATGACTACCGGGGAGGAGGTCATTTTTCAGGGAGACTCACTGCACCCCTTTTGTTTGCAGGGGCTATTGCAATGCAGATATTAGAAAGCAAAGAAATATTTATAGGAAGCCGTATAAAAAGCATTTACAATATAAATGACGATAATATTGAAGGTATTGATTTAAATGCAATTAAAGGTTTCAGAAAAATGAGTTTTCCCGTCATATCTTCAGAAAAAGGGACCCTTATGAAAACATGCATAATTGAACAAAAAGAAAAAGGAAACTCTTTGGGAGGAATAGTGGAAACATTTATCATAAATATTCCTGCGGGATACGGTGAGCCGTTTTTCGATTCAGTTGAAAGCAAAATATCACATATAGTATTCTCCATACCTTCAATTAAGGGAATTGAATTCGGTGCAGGTTTTAAAATTACTGCACTTACGGGAAAAGAAGCTAATGATGAATTTAAAATTGAAAACAATAAAATAATTACTAATACTAATAATAATGGCGGTATTTTGGGAGGAATAACAAATGGAATGCCCATAATATTTAAAACTGCAATAAAACCAACACCTTCAATATCCCTGCCACAGAATACGGTTGATATATCATCAATGGAAAATACAGTCATAAATATTAAAGGCCGCCATGACCCATGCATTGTACCTCGAGTTATTCCTGTTATAGAAGGAGCTTGTGCTCTTGCACTACTTGATTTAATTATGGAAAAGGACGGTGAAAAATGGAGCTGAATAAAGCAAGAGCAAAAATAAATAAGATAGACAAAGAAATAGTCAGACTATTGGAAAAAAGATTTAATTTAGTAAATGAAATAGGCTGTTATAAAATAAAACAAGGACTTCCTATATATGATAAAGCAAGAGAAAAACTGGTTGTAGAAGCTTGCATTAACGCATTGGATAATAAAGATTATTCCAAGTATGTAGATGACATTTACTTTCAAATAATGAAAAGCTGCAAGGATATACAAAACAGTTTAAAGGAAGAAAAATGCAACATAGTTTTGATTGGCATGCCCGGCAGCGGAAAAACAACTGTTGGAATGATTCTTTCAATAAAATTAAATATGGATTTTTTTGATATAGATAAATATATAGTAACTAAGGAGAACAAAAGCATTATTGAGATGTTTGAAATAAGCGAGGATTATTTTCGAAATAAAGAAACCGAATGTGCGAAAATTTTAGGCAATAAATCATCACTTGTAATTTCTACCGGCGGAGGAATAATAAAAAGAAAAGAAAACATGGACTATTTGAAACGAAACTCAATTATAGTATTCTTAAACAGACCTCCTGAAAAAATCATAGAAGATATTGACATAAAAACTCGCCCTCTCCTAAGAGAAGGGCAAGATAAAGTATATACTCTATACAATGAAAGACTCCACCTATATAAAGAATACTGTGACATTGAAATTGTTAATGATAAAACAATAGAAGAAGCCGTAAATGAAATTATAGATGGTTTAACCCCTTTTATATCATCCTGAAAAGGTGCCTGGAAAAGATGCCTGGCACCATCTCACATCTTTCTCACCATTTCAAATTCATTTTGTATTTCTTCCGAAGGTTCTGAAGACATTTTGGAGACTGCATAAATAAATATGCAGGATATTATAAACGCAGGAAGAAGTTCATATACTCCAAAGATTCCACCCATAGGTTTTAAAATAAGCTTCCACACAAATACCATTATGCCCCCTGAAAGCATGCCTGCAATAGCACCTTCCCTTGTTGTTCTCTTCCAGAACAATGAGAATATTGTAATTGGTCCGAAAGTTGCTCCAAATCCTGCCCAGGCAAAGGATACTATTGTAAAAATAACACTATCTTCATCAAAAGCTATGAATATACCTATAATAGATATTACAACCAAGATAATCCTTGAAACACTCATAACCTGTTTGTCAGTTGCATCCTTCTTAATCAAATGCTGATATATATTTTTGGAAAATGCAGATGCTGCTATCAACAGATATGAATCAGAAGAGCTTATTGTTGCTGCTAAAATCCCGGCCATTACAAAACCCGCAAGAAATGCAGGAAGTAAATTGGATGACAGCACAATAAAAATACTTTCTGAATCACTGTATGTTAAAAGTGCGGTAGGGAATAATGCTCTTCCTATTATTCCTATGGCTACAGCAGCGCCTAAGGAAATAACTACCCAAACTGTTGCAATTCTTCTGGATGTTTTTAATTCATTAGGATCTCTTATCGCCATAAATCTCAGCAATACCTGAGGCATTCCAAAATATCCTAATCCCCAGGCAAGTGTTGACAAAACCGTGTACAGGCCATATTCGCCTGCTGCATTGTACTGAGGTACTCCATTTAGAACCTCTTGCACCCCATCTGTTACAGCAGGTGATGCAATACCGAAAAACTCAAAAAATCCGGGAATTTCTTTTGCATTTTCTATAACTTGAGCTGCCCCTCCTGCTGCAAAAGTTCCCAAAAGCAAAATTGTAACCAAAGCAATAATCATAACAAATGCCTGCAGAGTATCTGAAGCGGATTCTGCCAGAAAACCTCCGATATATGTGTAAAATAATACGAATACTGCCCCTAATATCATCATATACTGATATTTGAATCCAAATAATGCGTTAAAAAGTTTACCCACAGTTACAAAGCAGCTGGAAGCATAAACAATAAAGAAAACCAAAATGAAAACTGCAGAAATAGTCATTATTATTTTATTTTTTTCTTTGAAACGATTGCTGAAAAAATCAGGAAGCGTTATTGAGTTGCCTGCTGTAACTGAATAGTTGTGAAGTCTTTTTGCAATAAACAACCAGTTTATATACGTACCTGCCGCTAAACCTATTGCTGTCCATACAGCATCACTTAAGCCATACCAGTATGCAACTCCCGGAAGTCCCATTAATAGCCATCCACTCATATCAGATGCTTCGGCACTCATAGCTGTAACCAATGGGCTAAGTGTTCTACCTCCTAAAAAATAGTTTTCACTGCTCTCATTGGCACGCTTTGCAAAATATAATCCGATGCCTATAACAACAGCCATGTAAATAATCATTGATACAAAAATCTGTAATGTGTCCCCACTCATAATGTGAACCTCCTTCTTTAATATTATTTAATATATTATTCGCCATATATTTGGGTGTGAGTAATACGCAGAATTAGGGCATTCGCGGGGTTATGGTATTTGCGGGGTTAGGTCATACAAAAATCCGCCTCTAAAAGAGGCGGATATCCGCGGTACCACTCTAACTGCTTTATATACAGTATCTCATTAAAATAAGGGTTTTACCCTTTGGGTTGTTACTCCCAAACGCTCCGAGGCGGGTTCAATCAACATTGGGACGAAGGTTTTTCACCAAGCAACCTTCTCTCTTGGGTCCATGTTTCATTACTATTCCTCTTCACAGCAAATATTTATATTAAAAAATATACTATACCATGACAAATGATTTGTCAAGATTTATTTTAATTAATTTTTCGTTATAATTTTGCATTATTTTTGGTTGATTCTCTAATAAAAATTTTATAAGGTATTAACAGTTTTTTACCGATAGTTCCTTCCTCTATGGCTTCTACCAGTAAATTCATGGCTTTCTTACCTAATTCATTAGCATTTATATCTACAGATGTTAATGGTATATTGGAGTTCTTGGCAAGTACGCTATTATTAAAGCTGGCAACAGCTATATCTTCAGGAATTTTAATATTCAGCTTTTCAAAAGCTTTCATAGCGCCAAAAGCTACTAAATCGTCTGCTACAATTAATCCATCCGGCAAAGGTTTCAGCCTTGAAATCTTCATTCCATAATTGTATCCGGTTTTTTCATCAAAACTTCCGCTAAACAATAGCTCTTCGTCCACCTTGATATTCAATTCTCTTAATGCTTTTTTATAACCTTCAATTCTCTTCTTACTTACTATGAGTTTTTTATCTCCTACTATCATAGCTATTTTCTTTCTTCCGATGTCTATTATATGCTTTGTCAATTCATAGGTTGCAAGCATATTGTCATTATCTACCATGTTTATTTTTTCATCCTTTTTAACGGTTGAACCTATTAATGAAAAAGGGAAATCTATACTTTTTAAATACTCTATGCATTCATCATCAACCTTGCTGGTCATGAGTATTACTCCATCTACTCTGGAGCCTTTTATCAAATTCTTGATTACCTTTAGCTCCTCACCTTTTTCAGTATTTGTAGATAGCAAAAGATTATAGCCTGATTCGGATGCCGACTTTATTATTCCCCTTAAAGCTTCAGGAAAGAATGGATTTGAAAAGTAGTCATCTGATGTTGTAGGTATAATAATTCCTACAGCATCAGTCTTTTTTATAGCTAAGGATCTTGCATTGGCATTGGGATAATAGCCAAGCTGTTCCATACATTTTTCTACCTTCATTTTTGTAGCCTTGCTTATTCTTGGATTGTTTGATACTACCCTTGATACTGTAGAAGGAGATACTCCGGCAAGTTTAGCTACATCATGTAAAGTAAACTGTTTCTTCTTTTTAGCTTTATGCTTAATTTCCAAAATTACCTCCTATAGATAGTCGTTAAATCGGCTAGCTTCGTTACAATTTCATCTGTCAGCTCTGTTTCCTTCATCCTCCAAGTCCAGTTCCCGCCTAGAGTTGATGGTATATTCATTCTGGCTTCATCACCTGCTCCAAGAATATCCTGCATAGTAGTTATGGCTAAATAAGCGGTTGAACTCCATGCACCCCTGATAAATCCCCAGTTTAATCCCTCTTTTAAGTCTATTTTAAAATATTTCTTAGCATGCTCCACATCTTCTATTCTTGCCTTTGAAAACCATCCCACAACAGTTGAATTGTCATGGGTTCCTGTGTAGACTACGCAGTTCTTATCATAATTATGGGGTAAATAATCACTTTCCTCTCTTGAATCAAAGGCAAACTGCAATACCTTCATTCCCGGAAATCCTGAAGCCCTTAGGAGCTTCTTTACATCCTCTGTTAAAAAACCTAAATCCTCAGCAATTATATTTAACTCCCCTAATTCTTCTTTAATACTGTTAAAAAAGTTTATCCCGGGCCCTTTTACCCATTGACCAAGTCTAGCATCTTCAAAACCATATTTAATTTCCCAATAGGATTCAAATCCTCTGAAATGATCAATTCTTAATACATCAAACATTTTAAAGCTATGCTTTATTCTGTCCTTCCACCACCTATAGTCTTCCCTTTCCATTGCAGACCAATCATATATGGGATTGCCCCAAAGCTGACCCTTCTCGGAAAATGCATCAGGCGGGCAGCCTGATACTGTTATTGGTAAAAGAGCTTCGTCTAAATTAAACAGTTGAGGATTGCTCCATACATCTTGGCTGTCTTCTGCCACATATATGGGCAAATCTCCTATGATTTTGATACCGTTCCTATTGGCATATCCTTTTAGACTATTCCATTGTTTATAGAAAAAATACTGAGTAAATACCCAAAAATATATCTTGTCATTTTTGTCTTTTTCAAACTTCTCTACATTTTCTGAATCCTTCCTCCTGTATTCTTCCTGCCACCTTAACCAGGAGACATTCCCATAATACTCCTTAATAGACATGAATAATGCAAATTCTCTCAGCCATTCAATGTTATCCATATAAAACCTATATAAATTCTCTTTTAAGCTTTCCTTTGCTCTTTCATAAACTCTTTCTAAAAGATGTAGCTTGTTCTTATATAGTAGTCCATAATCAACCTTTGCCAAGTCACAACCTAAATCAAAGCTTTTGATTTCATCTTTGGTTAAGTATCCTATCTCAATAAATTCATCAAAATCTATAAAATAAGGATTACCGGCATATGAAGAAAAAGACTGATAAGGAGAATCTCCGTATCCCGTTATTCCCAAAGGCAATACCTGCCAGTATTTTTGTTTTGCATTAACTAAAAAATCTACAAAGGAATATGCTCCCTTGCCAAAATCTCCAATTCCATATTCACCGGGCAATGAGGAAATATGCATCAATATACCGCTGGACCTTCTCCTTTCCATACTATGCTCCTTATATCAGTGCCTTTTCTGTTTCCGGATCAAAGAGATGAATTTTATCACAAGCCGGTATTACCTTAATTATATCTCCGGCTTTTATATGTACAGATGCATCTGTTTTTACTGTGTGTATTTCGCCCTGAACATGCAAGTGTACGTGAACTTCGCTGCCCAATAATTCTGTTACCAAAACCTGTGCCTTTAATCCATCTTCTTCTGTAAATTTAATGTGTTCGGGTCGAACACCGAATATTATTTCTTTTCTTAAATATGGTCTTACATTTTCCTTATCTTCAATTTCTACAGGAAATCTGAATTCTCCATATTCATCATTGTTTCCCAGCAAGGAGTATTCTTCCCCTTCCTCAATCAATCTTCCTTTAAAGAAATTCATTTGAGGTGAACCTATAAAGCCTGCTACAAAAAGATTATCCGGTTTGTTGTAAATTTCTTCGGGAGTAGCTACCTGTTTTATTATTCCATCTTTCATAACGCATATTCTGCTTCCCATGGTCATAGCTTCAGTTTGGTCATGTGTCACATATACGAAGGTGGTTTTCAAGTCGTTATGCAGCCTTATTAATTCTGCCCTCATCTGTACCCTCAGTTTTGCATCCAGATTGGATAAAGGCTCATCCATCAAAAACACTCTTGGATTCCTGACTATTGCCCTGCCCAAAGCAACCCTCTGTCTCTGTCCTCCTGATAAAGCTTTTGGTCTTTTGTCTAATTGAGAATCAATATGGAGTGTTGCAGCTGCTTCTCTTATTCTTTTATCAATTTCATTTTTGTGTAATTTTCGCAGCTTAAGCCCAAATGCCATATTTTCATATATGGTCATATGGGGATAGAGGGCATAATTTTGAAATACCATGGCTATATTTCTATCCTGAGGTTCTACTTTATTCACCAATTCTTCACCAATATATAGTTCACCTGAAGAGATTTCTTCCAGCCCTGCAATCATTCTTAGGGTAGTTGACTTTCCGCATCCTGAAGGTCCTACCAATACCATAAATTCTCCGTCTACTATATCTAAGCTTATGGACTTTACTGCTTCAAAACCATTGTCATATATTTTGCTTACATTTTTTAAAGTTATTCCTGCCATTTTGGACCCTCCAACCATTTTAGTATATATTCAGAAGCATCTTGGATTGTTTGAAATACTGAATCTGCTTCCCTTAAATCATCATTTCCTATACCGACTGATTTCATGCCGGCACTTTTTATACTTTCGATTCCTGCTTTAGCATCTTCTATTCCTAAACATTCCCCGGGCTCAACCGAGAGCATCTCTGCCGCCGCAAGGAAAGGATCAGGATATGGTTTCCCTCGGGAGAGCATTGAAGGATCTACTATGGCATCAAAATATTTTTCAATATCCATGCTCCTTAATAATTGAGCTGCATTCCTGCTGACTGATACCAACCCTATTTTGCCTCCTGCCTTCCTTATACCTTCCAAAAGTTCTATAACACCGGGATAGAGATTGTCTCTGCTAAAAGATGCTATAGACTCCTTATAGTAATTATTTTTTTTATCCATTAATTGCAGCTTTTCTTCATTCGAATACTTCAAATCAAAATGTATCAATATCATATCTAAGGCATCCTTTCTTGAAATGCCCCGCACCCTGTCACGAAATTCTTCGGGAAGATTTAATCCAATATCTGCACACATCCTTTTCCAGCCATAGAAGTGATTGTCAGAGGTGCCTGTCAATACTCCGTCCAAATCAAAGAGAACTGCCTTCTGTCCAACAGTAACCCTTTTACCCTGCAATATTACTTCTGTAGCCGGTCCCCATACTTTTTTAATATCCACTTCTTCTTCACTAATGAAAATTTCAAGGACTGTTTTCCTCCATGTTAATTTAAACCTTATTCTTCCTAATTGTTTTGGAACATATGGATCTATATGAAGACCATCCTCCTTAATTCTTACACCTCCAAAGCCGCTTAATACAGATATGAGCGTTCCTCCAATATTTGCCATATGAAGGCCGTCTGAGGTATTGTGATTAAGATCTTTTAAATCCATATATACTGAATCCATAAAATATTTATATGCCATCTCACCGTCCTTAAACCTACATGCCATAAGCACACTGATAGACGGTGACAGTGAAGAGTCATGACTGTTTATGTTTTCATAATAATAAAAGGTGCGCTTCATTAGCTCTTCATCTTCATCTGACAGTAAATGCAAGGCAAGAGCAGTATCTGCCTGTTTTAATATCTGATATCTGTAAATTGTCAGTGGGTGATAGTGTAAAAGCAATGGCCTTAAGTTGTTTTCTTCAGGCCATGCCTCCTTTGTTAAAAATGTTGAATCCTGTGCTATTATACCTTTCACTTCATCGTATATAAAAAACATTTCATTGGCTGCTCTTTCCATATTGTTTATTTCATTATCGGTAATATTGAGAGCTTTCTTAAGTTTTGCCCAGCTGTCCGGTCTTTCTGCTTTAAGAATATTCCAAAGATTTATAGCCCATCTTAAATTATATTGAGCCATCTTGTTGGTATAATAGTTGTCAGACACCATAGCTGTATATTCATCAGGCCCTGTTACACAGTGAATATGAAAGCCGTCACTTTGAAAGGAGCCTATTTCAAGTGCAGTCCTGGCTGTTTCTAATAAAAGCTCCATTGAATATTCAGCTAAAAAATCAATATCCTTATTGGTAAGCCACCATTGAATAAAGGTATAGGCTATATCAAAATTTATATGATATTGAGCTGAACCGGCAGGAAAATATCCTGAAGATTCAATTCCTGATATAGTCCTCCAAGGAAAACAAGCACCCTTTCCGTGTCCCATCTCCAAGGCTCGCCTTCTTGCCGCATTCAGCTGATTATATCTGTAGAGCAAGAGGTTCTTTGCTCTCTCTTCATCCCAAAGCAGCCATACAGGGAAAAGAAATATTTCAGTATCCCAAAAATAATGACCTTCATATCCTTCACCCGATAAACCCTTGGCTGCAATATTTCCGAAAATATCCTGAGTTGTTGACTGGAGCATATGAAATTTCATGAAGTCCATAGCATTATCCAATTCTTTGTTGTCCAAAAAATCAATAGAGCAGTTTTTATTATAGTTTTCTAAATATTCACTTTGAGCTTTATATAATTTTCCCTTAGAAATATATTCACTCTTTACCTTCCTAAGACTGTCCTCATACTTAATCATCCGGTCTATTCTTAGCTGTCCCTCGAAAATAAAAGAAATATTTAATCCATCATCATTAGCAGTGCTTGTGGATTTAAATTCCCCTGAATCCTGAAGCTCAATTTTAACCTGCAAGCCTGACCTTATAGTCTTAAGCAGGAGCTCGCCCTCACTATCTTGATAATTTGCCCTTTCTACTTTGACTAAAGGTATTTGTGTAGATGCAACCCGTGGATCATCTTTGCTTGAAAAGTTAAGGATATTGTAGTGAATATTGTTTTTGACTTCTATTTCTCCATTATATTCAATGTTTAACGTCCATGACCTTAATTCCTTATGCGTAAAAGATATAAGCTGTTCAAAATAAATTTTTGCTTCCTTGCCACTTTTTGTTATGTATTTATAGCTGCGGAGAGATAAACCATTTTCAAAATCCAATTCCCTTTTAAACTCCTCAATCTTGCCCTCAATATCAACCTCTTCTCCATCTAAAATGATTAAAATTTTAGTAAGGTCAACCAAGTTCGGCATTCTGTCCGATTGCAGAGGAAAACCCCATGCCCATTCAGCATGAACCATTGGGACTTGTTCATATATTCCATTTATGTAGCTGCCTCTGACAGAACCTGGGTAGTCAAATTCTTCAAGATAACCTCTAACTCCTATATATCCGTTCCCCAGTGACATTAATGTTTCCAAAAGAGGCAGTTTCTCAATATTTAAACCTTCCTCCCTAAATTTCTTCATCCTTTCACTCCTTTAATGCACCGGATGTTATTCCGGATACAATTTGTTTTTGGAACAGAATTACAATTATCAGGGTGGGTATTGTTACTACTACTGTTGCTGCAGTTACCTGTCCCCAGAATATTTCAAACTGTCCTCGCAGGAATGATATGTTTACGGTTGCTGTTCTCCATGCTTCATTGGTATTCAAGGTCAAGGATAATAGGAATTCATTCCATGCACCTATGAATATTATGATTGCAGCTGTAAATATTCCCGGAGCAGCTAATGGCAATATAATCTTAAAAAAAGTGTTTATCTTTGATGAGCCGTCCATGGTAGCAGACTCTTCCATTTCTTTAGGAATTTGAGAAAAATGAGTTATCAGTATAAATATTGCAACCGGCAGCGTTATGTTTGAATAGGGCAAGGAAATATAGTAGCTGTTTGTCCAGCCTAATTGCACAAATACCCTGTATATGGGACCTATTACAATCATCTGCGGAAACATTGACGTGACCAGTACAATGACAGTCAGCAGCTTTTTAAATTTAAAGTCTAACCTGGCAATGGCATAAGCGCATAAAGATGCAACAAATGTTACATATATAGTTGTTATGGTTGAAATTATCAATGAGTTTTTCAAAGAGTTCAGTACCGGTGTCTTAAAAAGCAGTTTATAATTTTCTGTTGTGAAAGCTGCTCCTTTTAACTGAAGTGCACCACTGCCCCAAATCTCTGCTTCAGGTCTTAAAGAAGTAACTGCCACCCAAAAGAAGGGAAATATTATTATAAACAAATATAAGACAATAACTATTTTAAATAATGTTGATGTTTTTGCTCTGTTCATATCACACCTACCTCTTCTCGCCTAACAAATCCACATTAAGAGCTTTAATGTAGATAAAAGTAATAATTCCTACAACCAAAGCCATTATTAAAACGATGGCGGAGCCATAGCCGAATCTTGTTTGAGAAAACATTACCTTGTAGGCATATAGAGAAATTGATTCCGTTGAGCCGCCCGGGCCCCCTCCTGTAAGTACATAGATTAAATCAAGAATCCTGAAGGCATCCAAGGTTCTAAAAAGGAGTGCTACAAATATTGACGGTTTCAAAAGAGGCAAGGTAATATATCTGAATTGTTGCCAGCTTCTTGCACCCTCAAGGGCTGATGATTCATACAGGCTGTTCGGTATCACCTGTAAACCTCCTAACAGCAGCAAAGCCATATAGGGTGTTGTCTTCCATACATCCGCTATGATAATACCTCCAAGGGCATTCTGTGCTGAATTCAGCATTGAAGCCGGGGAATTGATAAGACCAATGGTAGTAAATATATGTGATACAATACCGCTTGAGCCATTATAAAGATAAGACCATATCAGAGCAGCTACAGAAGTAGGAATTGCCCATGGAATGAGAGAAAAAGTTCTTACAAGCGACCTTCCTTTAAAGGGCTTATTCATAATAAGAGCCAGGGCTAAGCCGAAAATCAGCTCTGCAAATACAGAAATTACAGTAAAAATCAGTGTGAATGTTAATGTTGAATGAACTCTTTCATCCTTTAAAACCTTAGTAAAGTTATCTACCCCCGAGAAATTTGATTCGATGATTGATGTCTCAAACTCTGATGCTACTGCCATTGTATCTTCAGGAGAATAAAATTCGTCATCCATTGAATACAACTCGTCCAGCTTATTTACTATGGACTGCTGCCTTTCCAATAAAGCATTTTGCTCTGCTTGACCTACCTGTACAATAGCCCTTAAATCACTTGAGGCAATTTTCTCAGCTATAAACAGCTCAAGCTCCCGCAAGTCTTTTTTTATCTCATCAATTTTAGCTATAGTATCTTTGTTTTGAACAGAATCCATATCAATATCTAAATAATAGTTCAGATAGGTTATAGTTTCCTGATTTAGCGCAACATTAATATTTGATTCAAAATACATATCATTTTTTGCCTGGTTATTTAGCTGCATATCAAAAAAAGCATAGCGGAGGGTACCGATAATAGGTGCTATAGAAAATAATACTATGATTATTACAGCCGGTAAAATAAGTATGTATCCGGCATTTTTATCCGCCCATTTTGAAAGTTTCATAAATAACTCCTATTAAAATGTTAGCTTTGACTAAGTCAAAGCTAACATTAACAAATTTTTGTTTATTCTGCAAGTGCTGCCTCAATTCCTGCAACTGCATCTTCTATGCTGCTGTTCCCTGATAGATACTGATGCGCACTGATTTGAATTTGGTCGCTGACCTCAGAGTAATTAGGAACAACCGGTCTTGATGTTGTATTTGCTAATGCATTTTGGAATCCCTCATCGGTTAAGAGCTGATTGGATGCCAAAACCTCATCATCGTCCAATAAAGCGTTAAGCCCCGGCAGATAGCTTCCTTCTGTTGCATTAATCTTTTGTCCTCCAGGACCTGCCACAAATGTCAAGAATTCCTTAGCACCGTCTGAGTTTTGAGAATTAGCGTTAATACCTAAAATCCATCCGCCTACGGTACCGCCCTTGGGCATAGGTGCATATCCAACCTGGTCAACCTTAACATCATATTCGCCTGATTGAAGCATACCATTTACATATGGCCAGTTTCTTGCAAAAACAGCTTCACCATTGAGAAGAGCATTAGCAGTTTCCCCTTCAGTATAATTTAAGATGTCCTCTGGAGTCAAACCTTTATCCATCATTTGTTTCAAAACATTTAGACCGCCTTCGATATCTGTCCAATTTCCTGTGAATTCGTTAAGATTACATACTAAACCTTCATATTGTTTGGACTGGTATACAAATGCATATTTTGTTTCTTTCTCGCCTTGATATTTTTCACCCATTGCAATCAGGTCATCAAAGGTATATTCCCCTGACTGAAGTATGGCTACATCTTCAGCAGAAACAATATCTGATCTGAAATAAAGTAACCCCAAGTCAGGGAAGTAAGGTAATACGTAATTCTTACCTTTGTATTTTCCCGAATCCATAGATCCTGCATTAAAATCAGTCGGTTTCCATCCCTTATCCATCATCAACTGGTCAATGGGTTCCAAGTATCCTGCTCCCGCAAATTCTCCTGCCCAAACTACGTCCATAGAAATAACATCGTACTCACCGCTTTTTGAAGATAGTGAGTTTAACAGTTGGTCGTGCATTTGTCCTGAATCATTAGTCATTATTGTTGCTTTGACCTCATACGTTTCACTTTGTTCATTGAAAGCTTGAACAATTTTTTCCAATGCCGGTGTCGAGTCAGCTTGAACGGCAAAGTTGATTATAGTTTTTTCTGCAGGTTTCGGCTCTTCTTCCTCCGGTGGGGTTTCATCGGCAACCGCCGGTGCTTCCGGTTCTTCCGGTACTTCTGTCTGTGTACAAGCTGTAAAACCCATCAATAAAGCTACAATAAGCAATACGATTAAAAATTTTTTCATATTATATCCTCCCTTTATAATATAATTTGACATAAACTTGAATTAATGACATACTCCCACAACTTATAGAAGTGAAAGCTTTTAAAACAAGTAAACAGTGTACAGATTGTGCTTGTTGACATCTAAAACCTTTTTAAGGACACCACCTACAAATATTGTGCAACCGCTTGCACCAAATATGATAATGATAAGATTAACACAATGCTGATATTTATCTGCATGAATTACTATGCTAAAACATCCCTATAAAGATAATGTAATGATGTGAAAGTACTCCAGTATTAATAAATTTATCTGGATCGTTTAAAGCATCCCTATAATAATAATATTTTGATAATAAGATTAACACAATGCTGATATTTATCTGCATGAATTACTATGTTAAAGCATCCCTATGAGGATAATATATTGATGATAATAATAACACAATGCTGATATTTATCTGCATGA
The DNA here is from genome assembly GCA_028700795.1 of Tissierellia bacterium. Classification (GTDB taxonomy): domain Bacteria; phylum Bacillota; class Clostridia; order Tissierellales; family Sedimentibacteraceae; genus Sedimentibacter. Next base: position 43,803 of record JAQVRY010000001.1, read on the forward strand.
ATTTTTAGAAACCTTTTCCCATATGTTACATTTTT
>JAQVRY010000001.1:43937-54547 GCA_028700795.1 Tissierellia bacterium
ATTTATCTGCATGAATTACTATGTTAAAGCATCCCTATGAGGATAATATATTGATGATAATAATAACACAATGCTGATATTTATCTGCATGAATTTTTAGAAACCTTTTCCCATATGTTACATTTTTTCTTCTTTTAATCATATATTAATTTTTATGATTTGTAAAGGATTTTTTATTTTTTATTATCTTTATCATATCACCTAATTAATTTATCAATTACTTCTTTTACTGTTGTCATTTTATTTACATTGCTTAGATCCGCACCTGAAAAGATGAGGCCGTCTCTTCCTTGCACTGAATTTATCAAACCTTCCGATATGCAGTATGGAATATCTTTAGGGTTACAAGAAGGCATGCATCTATAACATTTTGTTATATTAAATTTTCCTGTTTCAGAAAGAAAATTTGTTTTTATTGCTCTTCCGGGCATTCCAACCGGACTTTTAATAATCTCAATCTGGTCATCAGTTGCATTAATATATGCAGATTTAAAGTTTTGGTGAGCATCACATTCAACTGTTGGAACAAATAAACTTGCTATTTGAAAACCATCGGCTCCTGCTCCTTTTAGCTCAATGATATCACTCTTTGTCCTTATTCCTCCGGCTGCAATCAAAGGAATTTTCACTTTATATTTTTCTTCAAATATACTTAATAAAAGCTTTACTTCCTTGACAATATCTATTAATGCCATGCATTTATCTTCCAACAATTCATCCATCTTAAAACCTAGATGTCCGCCTGCCAAGGGTCCTTCAACTACTACGGCATCCGGCAGTTTGTCTGATTTAAGATAACTTCTGATTATTATTTTTGCAGCTTTTGCAGAAGATACTATGGGAACTATTTTTGTGCTGCTCCCCTTTACTAATTTAGGAAGCGCCATTGGAAGTCCTGCTCCTGATACAATTAAATCTATTTTTTCTTCAACAGCCTTTTTAACATACAATTCATAATTATTCATTGCTGCCATAAAATTCATGGCAATAATTCCCTTAGTTTTTTCTCTTGCCTTTTTGATTTCTTTTTTGATAGCCCTTAAGTTTGCGCCTATGGGATCAGTTAAAAAATCAGGCTCTCTGAAGCCTATCTGAACACCGGAAATAGTTCCTATACCGCCTTCATTTGCGACTGCTGCTGCTAAGTTTGCCAGTGATACGCCAACACCCATACCTCCTTGAACTATGGGAATTTTAGCAGTTAAGTTTCCTATTTTTAATTCATTTAATATCATATTTCCACCATTATTTTAAATATCCATTATTTTGATATTCAAAGTATATATGTAAAAGCTTTTATTGTCAAGAAAAAAGTACTGCCTTGGCTCTATTAATCTTTAATTTCTGCAACTGATAGAAAATAATAAAAATACTTAGCGAACATTTGCAGGACACGATTATAATTCTTAGCGAATGCAGATTGAAAATCCGTTAAGCAGCTTGCACTGTTTGAGCGAAGCGAGTTTGCAAGCTGTAGGATTTTTAGTCGTAATAAGCTCATAGAATTATTCGTGTCCGAAACCGTGAGCGGATATTTTTATTATTTTCTTTGAAAAAAGTACCGCCTGAGCAGTACTTTTTATTCGTGTCTGAATAATATTTTTTATTTGTTTACATAATAATCAAAAGCATCCTTAGTAAACTGTTGCTTTTCTTCAATTGCTTCTTTAACCATCATGTCCTTAACTTTCATAAGCCTTGTTTGATTTCCTCTTTCATTTTCATCAAGCTTCATTTGAATATACTTGATAGTCTCTTCAAGTTGAGGAATCATTACATATTCAAGGGCATTAACTCTTCTTCTGGTTTTTTCAATTTCAGCTGCAAGAAGTTGAACTTCCTTTTCTACAGCTGCCAATTTTAACAGCTCAGGGAAAATATTCGACAAATTTTCGATTGCATTGTCAAGCTCAGCTGAAGTATTGGCAAAACCGTAAGGGTAAATATTTGCAGTGTCATCAGTTGTAGTTTTAAAATCAAACACCGGAACATCTACACTCATTACATTCTTTCTGCCTACCTCTATGGTTACTCCCTGTTTAGGATACATAAGGGCTTCTTCCAAAACCTCCGAGGACATTACAGCGCTGGCAATTACAAAATTTGAATAAACATCGCCAATAAGTGCTTCAACTTGCTCACGTAAAGCTTTATTTTCTCTTGCAAGCTCCAAGAATTGCTTCATAAGCTCGTCACGTTTGTCCTTAAGCATTTTGTGACCCTTTACAGCCACCCTTAAACGATTTTTCAAAGAGGTTAATACCATTCTGGTAGGATTAACATTTAATCTTGCCACATAACCACCCCTATGCTATTCTTTTTCCGGATAATATTTCTCAAGATACTCATCCCTTATACGTTTTAATTCTCCCTTAGGAAGAAGCGTCAGTAAATTCCAGCCTATTTCCAATGTTTCTTCAATGGTTCTGTTTGTTTCATAACCTTGAGACACATATTTCTTTTCAAATTCATCCGCAAATTTAGCAAAGAATTTATCAGCATCGGACAGTGCTGCTTCTCCAAGTATAGCCATGAGTTCCTTTGCTTCCTTACCTCTTGCATATGCTGCAAACAGCTGGTTTAATACGTCAGAATGATCCTCCCTTGTTTTTCCTCTGCCTATACCCTTGTCTTTCAAACGTGACAGTGAAGGCAGAACATCTATTGGAGGCTTAATATTCTTTCTGTACAACTCACGAGAAAGAATAATCTGTCCTTCAGTAATATATCCTGTAAGGTCAGGAATTGGATGTGTTTTGTCATCCTCAGGCATTGTTAAAATTGGTATCATTGTTATGGAGCCATCATGGTCTCTTTTTCTTCCTGCTCTTTCATAAATAGAAGCCAAGTCAGTATACAGATATCCCGGATAACCACGTCTGCCGGGAACCTCTTTACGTGCAGCCGATACTTCACGAAGAGCCTCTGCGTAGTTTGTAATATCAGTTAATATAACCAATACATGCATATCTTTTTCAAAAGCTAAAAACTCAGCTGCCGTTAAAGCCATACGAGGTGTTGATATACGCTCGATTGGCGGGTCATCTGCCAAGTTCATGAACAATACTGTTCTGTCAATTGCTCCCGTACGTCTGAAGTCAGAAATAAAGAAATCTGCTTCTTCATAAGTTATACCGATTGCAGCAAATACAACGGCGAATTTAGATTCAGTACCCAAAACCTTTGACTGACGAGCAATTTGCGCTGCCAAGTCAGCATGAGGAAGTCCGGAGCCTGAGAATATTGGCAGCTTTTGTCCTCTTACCAATGTGTTCAAACCGTCTATTGCAGAAACACCTGTTTGAATAAACTCATTAGGATAGTCTCTTGCTGAAGGATTCATCGGGAGACCGTTAATATCCAATCTCTTTTCAGGTATTATTTCAGGACCGTTGTCTATAGGTCTGCCAAGTCCGTCAAATACACGTCCCAACATATCTTCTGCAACTGCAAATTCCATTCCTCTTCCAAGGAACTTCACCTTGGATTCAGCCAAGTTTATTCCGGCGGCACTTTCAAACAATTGAACCAATGCATTGCTTCCGTTGATTTCAAGAACCCTGCAACTTCTTGTTTCTCCGCTGGGAAGTTCAATTATTCCCAATTCATCATATGCAACATTTTCAACATCCTTAACAAGCATCAAAGGTCCTGCAACTTCTGATATGGTCCTATATTCTTTAATCATACTACTCAACCTCCTTGCTTGCTGATAAAGCCAATACTTCTTTATCTATTTGTTTTTCGATGTCTTCGTAAGCCTCTTTTATGTCCTTTTCTTCCGTATATTTATATCTTCCTATTCTTTCCAATACAGGAAGCTCTGACAATGCCTTGAAATCTGCTCCCTCATTTAATGCTTCTATGCCCTTGTGATAATTTCTCAAGATCAGTGACAAAAGTTTATGCTGTTTTTCAAGAGATGAGTAAGTATCAATTTCATGGAATGCATTTTGATGCAGATAGTCTTCTCTTATGGACCGTGTTGCTTCTAACTTTAATCTGTCATAAACTGACAATGAGTCAACACCGACAAGCTGGACTATTTCATTTAATTCTGACTCTTCCTGCAGAAGCATCATAACTTCATTACGCATTTCAGTCCAATTCTTTGCTACATTTTCATCAAACCATGTACCTAATCTGTCAACATACAAGGAATAGCTTGTAAGCCAGTTGATTGCAGGGAAGTGTCTGCTGTATGCAAGCTGTGCATCAAGTGCCCAGAACACCTTTACTATACGAAGTGTAGCCTGAGATACCGGCTCTGAAATATCGCCGCCGGGAGGTGATACTGCTCCGATAGCTGATAATGCTCCTTCTCTTCCCTCTGAGCCCAAACTTATAACTCTTCCTGCTCTTTCATAGAACTGAGCAAGACGAGATGCTAAGTATGCAGGATAACCTTCTTCACCGGGCATTTCCTCAAGACGACCGGACATTTCACGAAGAGCTTCTGCCCAACGGGATGTAGAGTCTGCCATCAGTGCTACGGAATAACCCATGTCTCTGAAATACTCAGCTATTGTAATTCCTGTATAAATTGATGCTTCACGAGCTGCAACAGGCATGTCTGAAGTGTTTGCAATAAGTACAGTACGTTTCATTAATGATTCCCCTGTTCTTGGGTCCTTTAACTCAGGGAACTCCATTAAAACGTCTGTCATTTCGTTTCCACGCTCTCCGCAGCCAATATATACAACTATTTCAGCATCTGCCCATTTTGCCAGCTGGTGCTGTACAACCGTCTTTCCGCTTCCAAAAGGTCCCGGAACAGCTGCAACACCACCTTTAGAAATAGGGAACAAAGTATCTATAACCCTTTGACCTGTTAACAGAGGTCTTACGGGAACTAATTTTTCCTTATATGGACGTCCCTTTCTTACAGGCCATTTTTGCATCATGGTTAGGTTAACATCTTCACCGTTATCTTTTTTCACGACACATACAGTTTCTTCAACTGTGAAATTTCCTTCCTTTATTTCAACAATTTCTCCTGAAATTCCGTAAGGAACCATAATTTTTTGCTGTACAACTATCGTTTCCTGAACAGTACCTATTATGTCTCCTGCCTGTACCTTATCTCCCGCTTTTACTACAGGAACAAATTCCCACTTTTTTTCTCTGTTAAGAGCAGGAACGCTTATTCCTCTTGTAATATTAGGTCCTGCTATTCTTCTTATTTCTTCCAAAGGTCTTTGTATTCCGTCATATATTGTTTCAATAAGTCCGGGTCCAAGTTCAACAGAAAGCTGTGCACCTGTTGAAACTACCGGTGCTCCCGGAGCTAAGCCTGAAGTTTCTTCATAAACCTGTATGGATGCCATTTCACCGCGCATCTCAATTATTTCACCTATAAGGCCTTGCTCGCTTACACGGACAACGTCAAACATATCGGCTTCTTTCATACCATCTGCAATAACCAGCGGACCGGATATTTTAACTACTCTACCTTGGCTCATTAAACTAATCACCTGCTTTCATTTTTTTTACGTTAATCGTTACCAAACAATATGTCGGCACCAACTGCTTTTTCAACTGCCTTCTTTATGTTGCCAATACCTATGCCTAATGATCCCTGCATACCCGGTATAGGAATAATCGCCGGCAGACGCTCTTCATTGTATTCATATATAAATTCTTTAATTTCGTCATATAAGCTTTCCGTAACATAAATTATTGCATAATTATCATCGGCGATTTTATGCAGCGTACGTTTTGCTTCTTCCGCCTTATTGCAGTCGAATACATTCAAGCCAACAGCCTTGAACCCTTGAACACTTTGCTTATCTCCAATAACTCCTATCTTATACATAAGTCTCTCTCAACCTCTCTTTTATAAGTTCTGGCGAGATGCCTGCTGTTTTTCCTGCCAAAATTATTCGTGCAATTTTAATTTCATTATCCTTAGCTATGAGATATCCTATAAGAGTTTCAATTCCATAAGGAGGTACATACTTGGCAGTTTTTACATGCTCCATAAGCTTGTTATCCAAAAGTTTCTCTAATCTTGTAAACTTTCCTGTTTCAGCTAAAACTTCAGTTCCCTCAAGAAATACATCTTTGAAATCATAAGCCAAAAGAAGTTCTCCGAATTTTTCAAAAGGCTCATCGTAATTTCTTATAAATATATGATCATGTATTGTACCGCCACTTAAGAATACCTTGCTGAAAAAATCCCATGATTTATTCATTCTTTTAAGTCTTACATATGTCTTAATATTAATTGTATCAATCTGCATCTTTACATAATCAATAATGAATTTATTTTCTGTTTCTTCTGCAGCTTTAAGCATTTCGTTAAAACAATATCGGTCTAAAATAACATCTATCAGCTGGGGATCTCTTGTTTTTGGAAAATCTTCAATTACTTCATTTAATGCTTTTCCCATGTTTTCGGTCAGCTCAGAAAAATCTCTTTCCTTTAAAGCATGCTTTAAAACCTTTAGCTCAATGGTTCCCGTATCAACAAGAATATCTGTTTCATCCTTGTTCAGATATTCATTTTTCATCAATACCTTCAAATTATGATAATCATATGGGTATAAAAATATATTGAAGTGTTCAGCATCAGGAGCAATAGACTTAATAAAATCATATGTCTTCTTATGCTCATCAGCAAGAAGGCTTTCATAATTATTAAAATCAGTTATTTCATTTAAGTATCCATAATAACAATCATCCAATACTCTCAGAGCATCTTCCATTGTTTTTGCATCTATCATTTTTTCTGCTCTTTCACGGGTAAGCATATGTTTTTCTATACTTTTCACTCTTGAAGTAGAATATAAATAATCAGATTCCTTAATCTTCGCCAAAGTCATTCCTCCTTTCAGGCAGGAAAATTATTTAAAAAGCGCATTTGCTATTTCACCTGTAAGTTCGTCCTTCATGGAATCCAAAAGGGTTTCAAAAGTGCTGTTTATTTCTACATTTCCCCTTTTAAGCACAAATCCGCCGCTTGACTTAACTGTATTTTTACTTAATGCAACTTTTTCTGCTCCTAGTTTTTCATTGACAGTCTTTACTAATCTTTCACCTATATTTTCCCTGTCTTTGGCATTTAAAACTATACTTCCTTCACAATTAGGAATTTTGACAATCTCCTGTGCCAAGAAACTTAAATATTTATCTTCCGGCATTACTTTAAGCTTGTCAATTGCTGCAGTAAAACTTTTTTTAATAGCTTCCTGTTTTGCTGATAACAACATCTTTCTGCCTTGAAGCTCAGCAGCAGATACCCTTCTGTTTTTTAAGTCGACCGCATCCTTTGCGGCTCTTTCCGATTCAGTCTTTATTATTACTTCAGCTTCACTTTTAGCTTTGTTTATTATTTCCTGTTTTGTGTTTTCTGCATTCGTCAAAGAAGAATCAGCGTTATTTTTTGCATCGCTTAAAATTCTTGATGTTATATTATCAATGCTCATCTCATCACATCCTTATATTGAAATTTTGAAACATATAATACTTTAAACTGCAATTCCGTTTATCATAAGGAATGAAATAAGAAGTGCCAAAACGGCATATGTTTCAACCATTGCAGCATAAACCATTGCTTTTGCTATTTCTTCAGGTCTCTTTCCAACAAGCATAATACCTGTTGCTGCTACTTTACCTTGATGTATTGCAGAAATAATACCTACTATACCTATGGGAAGTGCTGCTGCTAAGAAAAAGCCTCCCTGAGCTGCTGTCAACTCTGTCATATTGCCACCTAACAATCCGATCTTATTCAATATTATAAATGCTATAAGAAGACCATAAATACCCTGTGTTCCCGGTAATGCCTGCAAAATTAATGTGGAACCAAATTTTTTGGGATCTTCAGCTACAACTCCGGCAGCAGCCGAACCTGCTATTCCAACTCCTATTGCACTTCCTATACCTGCTAATGCTGCTACAGAAGCACCTAAAATTGCTAAGAAATTACCATTTGTTAAAATGTTCATTTAAATATCCTCCTTGATAATTTTGTAATATTTAGTTTTTTTAATTAGTGGATTGAATGCCTCTCCACCACCTTCATAGAATTTACCAAAGAATTCAACATATTGTAATCTTGCTGCATGAACAAATGCTCCAAGAGCATTTATTGCAAAATTAAAACTATGACCTATAGCCATTGCAACTACAAACAGTAGAATTCCTAAAATATTTCTGCCCCCCATTGATCCAAGTATACTTACAACTGAAGATACAACACCAGTTGCTAATCCTAAAGCAAGCAATCTTGAATATGAAAGGATATCACTTAAATAACCTGTTATATCATATAAGCTGAGAACACCACTAACTAACTTACTAATCACATTTGTTTTGGCTCTTCCCTGTGTTAAAACTAAACCAATTCCGAAGACTATTGTCATCCATCGACCTACTATGTCTGATCCAGGTATTATAATATTTCCAAATAGCCAAAGTGCTATTCCTATAATAAATCCATACCAAAATCCTATATCAAATACTGCATCCAATTTTCTTCCATCTCTTATAAGCATATAAGCATTAACTGCCATACCCGTAAACAAATGTATAACACCAAAAATAAAAGAAAATATAAGCAAGGTCATTGGCTCTTCCATCGGATTTAACCAAAGCGGTTTTATTGTAAAATCAGAATTAAATAGTAACTTAGCAGCAGCCGATATTGCATCACCAAACATGCTTCCAAACATTACGCCCCAAAATGCAGTTGAAATTCCGCAATAAAAGAATACCTTCAACAATTTTTGCATACCGCCTTCAGGTTTAAATTTCTTTAACACTAAAAAACATAAAATAGACATAACCGCACCATATCCTATATCAGCCAGCATAAGTCCAAAAAAAATACAGTAAAATGGTGCCATAAACACTGTTGGATCAATATTTGAAGATGAAGGTAAGCTGTAGAGTTCAGTTATTGCTTCAAATGGCTGTACAAATGAATTATTGTTCATTAAAACCGGAAATTCTTCACCCTCTTCCGGTTGCTTGATATCATACCAGCACTCATATTCGTCCAAAACTCCTTGAACATTTTCTTTGCTTACTTCAGGTATCCAACCTTCAATATAAAAGGTTGTATCTGTTTTTAGCATATTATTTAATATTTTATTTTTATCTCTTTCAATTATTAGCTGGTCATGATAAAGTTGAATTTCTTCTTTGAAAGATACTAATTCAGTTATACTGTTATCAATTGTTTCCTTCTTAGCAGATATTTCCTTTAAGCTGTTCTCGTATTGGATGATATTTTCAGCTGCAGTACCGCTTAGCTCTTTGAATGTTACGGCACTAAAACCATATTGTTTTAAAAATTCTAAAATATCCTCTTTTTCCTCGGTAAGACAAATAAATGAGCAATAATACTGATCCTTGTCGTTGTCAATTAAATTCATAAAACATCTGTCAGTTGTTTGAAGAAGCCGGGATTTTATTTCATCTATTTCGATAATGTTAGGTATAGCACCGATTATTATGCTTGTATTCTTCGTTTCGGTCATATTTAGAGGAATATCATACCTGCTCCATGGCTTTAAGCTCAAAATAGCAGCTTCTATTTTGTTTTGCTCAGAGCATAGCTCATTTAATGACTTATTTAATTCAAGAACTTTCGCCGCATCTTCAGATACACTATCATTTTCCTCTAATGCTTTGATAAATTCACTTGATGATATCGTTTTTCTTGTGCTAAATAAAGGTCTTTTACTTGTGTCATACATTTCAAGGGTGTTCAGTACTTCGTTAATTTGTGAAATTTTAACATCCAGATTAAAAACTACATTTTCATTACCATCTTTTTTTACATAAGTAATCCATTCAGAGTCTGTAAGTTTTGTATCTTGTGAGCTTATTTCTACAACACCTAAATCCATAATTTTCTTTATAAGCTCTGTTTTTATGCTGTCTAAACCTATAATGTTGATTTTATTCATATTAACTATTGTCACTGGTCTTCACGATCCTTTCCAGTATAATTAAAGCTGCGTTGTCCATGTTAGTGTCAGCATTTGTTAAAATTTTGTCGCTTTCCTTTGCAGCATCATTAATAATGCCGTCATAAAGAAGCTGTCCCTCGGATTCTGCTTTGCTTAAAACTTCAGATCTGTGAAATTCGGCTGTTTTTCTTGCTTCATCCAAGATATCTTGAGCTTGTGCATTAGCATTGGTAATAACTAATCTTGCTTGTGATGCGGCATCTTTTTTAATTGCTTCAGCCTTTTCCTCCGCCTCCTTTATTACCTTAATTACTTCAATTGACACTATACCACCACCTTTATGATATTTTAAAAGAATTTATACTATTCCATATTACTTAATATTAAATTAAAAACGCCTATTTGTCAAGTTTTTATCTAAATCTAAGAATACTAAAAGAAGAATATTTTTAAATTTTGATATTAAAAGTAATTATGTATAAATCATAAATTATAATTGTTTTCTACTTGATAAGTATTTGTTTACAAAAGTAAAATTTAGCGGTTTTAAATATAAACTGTCGAAAAAAATAACCTTTATCATTAGAGCGATAAAAGTTATTATATTTGCCACCTTTGGTCGCAAAAACTAGTCTAGGTCATCTACTCAACTGCAAATATTAGTGTTGCTTCTGCTGCAATTTCATCATC
>JAQVRY010000001.1:54647-65902 GCA_028700795.1 Tissierellia bacterium
AAAAAAATAACCTTTATCATTAGAGCGATAAAAGTTATTATATTTGCCACCTTTGGTCGCAAAAACTAGTCTAGGTCATCTACTCAACTGCAAATATTAGTGTTGCTTCTGCTGCAATTTCATCATCAACATAAGCAACTGCAGAGCCTATTCCAAAAGTTGATTTCATCTTTGTTATTTCCGTAATAAGCTTTAGCGTGTCTCCCGGAACTACCTTTCTTTTAAACTTCGCACTTTGAATTCCTCCAAAATAAACTGTCTTATTTTTGAATTCATTTAGGGACAATATGGCAAAAGCTCCTGTCTGAGCTAAAGCTTCAATAATTAAAACACCTGGCATTACAGGGTTCCCGGGGAAATGACCTTGGAAAAATTGTTCATTCATTGTTAAATTCTTAATTCCCACAGCCTTTTTTCCTTCTTGAAGTTCAATTATTTTATCAATTAAAAGCATGGGGTATCTGTGGGGTATTATATTTTGTATATCGTTTATATTATAAATCATGTTTTTATCCTTTAAATTTTTTTACAACCAATGTTGCATTATGACCGCCAAATCCAAATGCATTTGACAAAGCATAATCAAAGTCCTTTGAAATTCCTTCATTAGGAACAAAGTTTAGACCCAATTCCGGATCTGTTTGTGCATGATTAATGGTGGCAGGAATAAATGAATCTTCTATAGCTTTAACGCAAATGATTGCTTCAACTGCTCCTGCCGCTCCAAGTAAATGTCCTGTCATGGATTTTGTAGAGCTTACATAAATATTATTTGACTCTTCCTTAAAAACATTCTTAATTGCCTGGGTTTCAAATTTATCATTGTACAAGGTGCTTGTTCCGTGAGCATTTATATATGTTACATCCTTTGGTTCAATTCCTGCATCAAAAATGGCATTTAACATTGACTTAGATGCACCTTCGGAACTTGGATCGGGACTAGTCATGTGATAAGCATCACAGGTTGCACCATACCCGACAATTTCTCCATATATTTTTGCTCCTCTTTTAACTGCATGCTCATAATCTTCAAGTACCATTACACCGGCACCTTCTCCCATAACAAAGCCATGTCTGTCTTTGTCAAAAGGAATAGAAGCCCTGTTTATATCAGTTGTTGTTGATAATGTAGTAAGAGCAGTAAATCCTGCAATAGAGCATGGAGTTATAGCAGCTTCAGCACCTCCCGCAATCATAACATCACAAATACCGTCCTGTATTCTTTTATATGATTCTCCTATTGCGTTAGCACCGGTGGCACAAGCTGTAACTGTACTTACATTGACAGCCTTAGCCTTATATTTAACAGCAACCAATCCGGATGCCATATTTGAAAGCATCATTGGTATAAAAAATGTTGAAACCTTCCCAGGTCCCTTTTCCAACAGCTTTGCATGTTCTTCTTCGATTGTATGAATTCCTCCAACCGCACTTCCGACAATACAACCGAATCTATCAGAATCAACCTCTTCAGTATCAAGATTAGAATCCTTAACAGCAAGAGCAGCTGCTGCAAGAGCAAACTGACTGTATCTGTCCATCCTTTTAGCTTCCTTTTTTTCCATATATGAAGTAGGGTCGAAATCCTTAACTTCAGCTGCTAATTTAACGCTGAAATCTGATGTGTCAAAAGATTCTATAAAATCTATTCCGCATTTTCCCTTTTTTACATTTTCCCAAAAAATATCTCCTGAACCAATAGGGCTTACTACCCCCATTCCTGTTATAACAATTCTTCTTTTCATTATTATCTCCTCATAGTCTCACTGTACAATTATATTTGCTCCTACGAAGGGCATCTCGCAGTCTCATTCACCAATGTATTTGCTCCCTTTAAGGGTTCGCAGAGAAATTCACTAATTTATTTGCTCCCTCTGGTCGCATAAATTAGGAATTTTGTGCGTTTGACCTACCATCCATTTATTTCTCCCTTCGGTCGAAGAAATGGCGTTAGGTCATAAAGGGCATCTCGCAGTCTCATTCACCAATGTATTTGCTCCCTTTGGTCGCATACATTGGGAAGCGCAGTCTCCGTTCACGAATTTATCAGCTCCTATCGTCGCATAAATTCGGAACTCGTTGCGTTTGAAATACCTACAATTTCTTTCTCCCTCCGGTCAAAGAAATTGGGTAAATCATAATCGTTGCGAATGACCTACCGCTATTTTTTATTCGCTATCGCTCTAAAAAATAGGGTTAGGGCATCTACATATAAAAGCCGCCATTAACAGAAATAACCTGCCCTGTAATATAGGATGCTTTGTCTGATATTAAAAACTCAACACAATCCGATATATCTTCCGGCTGCCCTAATCTTTGAAGAGGAATGCTTTTCATCATTTCCGCCTTTATACCCTCCGGTATTTTATCTGTCATTTCAGTTTTAATAAATCCCGGTGCCACAGCATTTACTAAAATATTTTTCTTGCCTAATTCTCTTGCCATGGACTTTGTCATACCTATAACTCCTGCCTTTGAAGCTGAATAATTTACCTGTCCTGCATTGCCCGAAAGACCTACTACAGATGATATGTTAATAATTCTGCCTTGCTTTTGCTTTATCATTTTTCTTGCAATATGTTTGCAGCAGTTAAAAGTACCCTTTAAATTTATATCAATAACATCATCGAATTCTTCTTCTGTCATTAAAGCAAGTATATTGTCCTTTGTAATTCCGGCATTATTAATAAGCACATCAACTGTGCCAAAATTATTGTAAGCTTCATCTATGAGTTTTTTTGCATCCTCATAAACAGAAATATCGCATTTAACAATTATATTTTTAGTATCTTTATTAGTAAAATTATCTATAAGTTCTTCCATCGAAACAGTGTTGCTTCTGTAGTTCAACACTAAATTATAATTCAGCTCATTTAATCTTTTTGCAATCACAGCTCCTATACCTTTGGAAGCCCCTGTTATAATGGCAGTTTTCATGAATTTCCTTCCTTGCTCTTATTTTAAGCTCCTGCAAATTGCAGATATGTATTTAACCCTTGAACATTTTCAATATTTATTGATTTAACGTTTTTATCAATTCTTTTAATGAATCCCGAAAGTGTTTTACCCGGTCCTATTTCTACAAATGTATTTACTCCGTCTGCAATCATTTTTCTTACACATGCTTCCCACCTGACAGGATTATACACTTGTTTCTCAAGCTTTTCTGCCATTTTACTTATTTCGTAATATAAGGTATCCACATTTGATATAACTTCATTGACAGGCTTTTTGAATCTTATTTTAGACAAATCTACTTTCAATTTGTCACCTGCAGGTTTAAGCATTGATGTGTGAAATGGTGCGCTAACTTGAAGCTTAATTGCTTTCTTAATATTAAACTGAGGTGCTTTATCAATAGCATTATCAATGGCTATACTTTTGCCGCCTGCTACGATTTGTCCCGGGTAGTTAAAATTAGCAGGTTCCAACAAACCATATTTTACGGTTATATCCTTGCAAAAAGCAATTGCTTGCTCATCAGTACAGCCTAAAAGAGCCAGCATTCCTCCTTCCCCTATGGGAACGGTATTTTGCATGTAATTTCCTCTTTTATAAACTAATTGTACCGCTGTTTCAAAGTCCATTGCACCGGCTGCAGTTAAGGCAGAATATTCTCCAAGGCTTAATCCTCCCATTACAACAGAGTCATCAGTTTTCTTTAATACTTCATATATTGCAAGGCACACTGTTAAAAGTGCCGGTTGAGTTATTTTTGTAATACTAAGCTCTTCATTAGGTCCTTCAAAGCAAAGCTTAGTTATATCAAATCCCAATGCTTCATTTGCTCTATGAAATATTTCTCTGCTTTCTTTAAAATTGTCATAAAAATCTTTCCCCATGCCGGCATATTGAGCCCCCTGGCCGGGGAAAACAAAAGCTGTTTTATTCATTCCCGCCTCCCGCGATAAATACTAAACCCTTCATTATTTTTTCTGCTTCTTCAAACATTTCATTAATAATTTCTTTGCAGCATTGCTCTTTTCCTACCATGCCTGCAATTTGACCTGACATTACGGAGCCATAATTTACATCTCCTTCAACAGCAGCCAAATAAAGTCTGCCTCTTCCCAATGTCTCCATTTCTTCTATAGTTGCATTGTTTTTTTCCAAATCCTTAAATTTAGTAACAAGTCTGTTTTTTAATACTCTGACAGGATGACCTGTCTTTCTTCCTGTTACGGCAGTATCTGTATCGCTTGCTTTCTTTATTTTATCTTTATAATTTTGGTGAACACTGCATTCCTTTGCCAAAACAAATCTTGTTCCAACCTGTATACCTTGTGCACCAAGGCAGAAGGCTGCTGCAATTCCTCTTCCATCGCCTATTCCTCCGGCAGCTATTACGGGAATACTAACAGCATCCACAACTTGAGGTGTAATACACATGGTAGTTATCTCTCCAACATGTCCCCCGGCTTCGGTTCCTTCACAAATTATCGCATCAACACCTGCTTTTTCAAAATGCTTAGCAAAAGCTACAGAGGGAACAACAGGTATTACCTTGATTCCTGCCTCCTTCCATATCTTCATATACTTTCCGGGATTGCCGGCTCCCGTTATAATTACAGGGACTTTTTCTTCTATTAACAATTCGCTTACTTCTTTAGCATAAGGGCTTAAAAGCATTACATTTACACCAAATGGTTTATCTGTCAATTCTCTGATTCTATGTATTTCAGTTTTTATTTTTTCAGCCGGATTATTACCGGATGCTATTACGCCAAGCCCTCCTGCTTCGGATACAGCCGCTGCCAATCCTGCATCTGATATTTGTGCCATTCCTCCTTGAAAAATAGGATATTTTATATTTAACATTTCACATACTTTTGTATAAATCATGACTCTCCTTTTAGCAGAAAACGCCTTGCGGCGTCTAAATTAATTTCTTATTTTTTATTTGTAAGGTAACTGACTATATCACCCACTGTTATTAGCTTACCATAATCATCTTCTTCAATTATTACATTCAACTCATCTTCAAGTCTGTTTATCAGTTCAAATAAGTCCAATGAGTCTGCTCCTAAGTCTTCCTTGATTTTGCTTTCTAAAGTAATACTATCTTCCTCTACATCTAATTCTTCAACTAAAATTTCCTTAACCTTTTCTAAGATCATAATTTCCTCCAATATTATCTATTGCTTTGATATTTGTATTTATCTACATTCAAGTATTTTGATATTCAAAGTATAATACAATAAAACACCCTTGTCAATATATTTTTTGCTCACATTATTACACCTGTTTTATATGGTGTCAAAAATACGGGGTTATTGTCAAACGACAAGGGGATGTGGGACCTGTCATTAGAAATTGGTTTTTATAGCTTCAACAATGTGCTCTGCAGCTCTTCCGTCTCCGTACGGATTTACCGCATTAGCCATTTTTTTGTATTCTTCTTCATTATTAAGCAATATATGTAGTTCATTGTAGATATTCTCTCTGTCTGTACCTGCTAATTTTGCGGTTCCGGCTTCAATGCCTTCAGGTCTTTCCGTTTCTCTTCTCACAACCAAAACAGGTTTTCCCAATGATGGGGCTTCTTCCTGCACCCCTCCTGAATCTGTTACAACAAGATAACATTTATTCATTAAATTTGTAAAAGGAAGATAATCTAAGGGCTCAATCAAATGAACACTTTCCATGCCCTCAAAAATTCTATGAGCAATTTTTCTGACCTTAGGATTTAAATGCATTGGATATATAATCTCTACATTCTTATTTTCTTCCGCAATATCTTTCAGAGCAGAAAATATATTTTCCATGGGTTTGCCAATATTCTCTCTTCTGTGGGCAGTTAAAAGTATTACCCTTTTATTTTCAAAATCTATATTATTGATAATTTTTTCCTCAAATTTATAATTATCATCTATAACCCAGCTTAACGCATCAATGGACGTATTCCCGGTTATAAATATTTTATTTTCGTCATAGCCTTCTCTTAATAGATTATTCTTAGATGTTTCTGTCGGAGCAAAATGAAACTCAGTAATTACTCCAGTCATCATTCTATTGGCTTCTTCAGGATAAGGCGAATACAAATTGCCGCTTCTAAGTCCTGCTTCCACATGGCCTATTTTCACCTGATGGTAAAAGGCAGCAAGAGCACCTGAAAATACCGTTGTTGTATCTCCCTGCACCAGTATTAAATCCGGTTTAAAATCTTCTATTACTTCTTCCAATCCTGTTAATGCTCTGCATGTAATTTGTGTAAGTGTTTGACCACTTTCAAAAATATTTAAATCATAATCAGGTTTAATATCAAAAATCCTCAGTACTTGGTCAAGCATATCCCTGTGCTGAGCAGTTACGCAAATTTTAGATATGAAATTATCCTCATACTTTTTAAGAGCCTTCACTATGGGAGCCATTTTCACTGCCTCAGGACGGGTACCGAATACTACTAAAACCTTTATCTTATCCATTTTTCCTCCTATTGCCCTTTTCTGACAAACAACCCTGCTTTTTTAGCGAATATAAATGCAATTATAACCACTGACGTAGTAACTGTCAATCCGATGAAGGGGTCTGCATCTGCTATTATTACCGAAACTATTCCCAATAGCATACTTATGAAATACATTATTAAAACTGTCTGCCGCTGATTAAGGCCAACTCGCATAAGTTTATGATGAAGATGGTCTTTGTCTGCTTCCATTATAGGTTTTTTATTTATATATCTTCTTATAATTGCAAACGCTGTATCTAATATAGGAACACCTAATGCAAACACGGGAACAGCCAATGCAACGACTGCAACACTCTTTACCATACCTGAAACAGATGTAACCGCAAGCATGTATCCCAACAACAGTGAACCTGTATCTCCCATGAAGATTTTTGCCGGATTAAAATTAAAAGGCAAGAATCCAAGGGAAGCACCCGCAATAATTGCACATTGCATCACAATGAAGTCATGTCCCAATCTTTCTGCGGTAAATAAAAGAGTGGTGGCTGCAATGCTGGCAACCCCTGAAGCAAGACCATCAAGTCCGTCTATTAAATTTATGGTATTTGTAATACCCACTAACCAAAACAATGTTATAACAAAAGATAACCCTTCAAACAAGTAGCTCATACCTGTTTCTGAAAGAGGATTTGTTATAAAATGTATCTGAACACCGCCTCTTATTGCTATTAATGCTGCAACAATCTGTATTAGCAATTTAATTTTTGCAGGCATGCCATACATATCATCAACAACTCCTGCAAGCATAATTACTGTTGCACCAGCCATAATATAATAGTTGGTTGTAGAGTGAGGCATGTAAACAAACATACACGCCATTATTGATACATATATTGCAAGCCCTCCAAAGTAAGGCATTGGCTTATTGTGGATTTTTCTTGTTTCCTTAGGCATATCCAATGCTCCCACCCTAATTGCAAGTCTTCTTGCACAGGGGGTCATTACGAATGATATTATAACAGCTGATATGAAAGCAATTAAATTTGCAGTCATTATTTTTCCTCTTCTTTAGAAATTTCTATATCCATAATTTTGTTTACCCTGTTTTCATGTCTTCCGCCTTCAAATTCAGTTGAAAGCCACACATCAACCATGTCTATTGCAAGGCCTATACCCGTAACTCTGCCGCCTAAAGCAAGCATATTGGCATTGTTGTGCATTCTTGACATTCTGGCCATATATTCATTGGTGCACAATGCACATCTTATTCCTTTAACCTTGTTTGCTGCAATAGAAATACCTATTCCGGTTCCACAAACAATAATACCTTTATCGGCTTCTTTATTAGCTACCATGAGTGCAGCCCTTTTACCGTAATCAGGGTAATCAACAGACTTTGTGTCATAAACACCTATATCATTTATATCATAACCCTTTTCTATTAAGCACTTCTTAATTGCTTCCTTTAATTCAAATCCTCCATGATCGCTTGCCAGTACTATCCTCATATTTCCTCCAGCTTATCTAAATTTTTAAGTATCTTTCTTAATTCCTTTTCAATCTCATCTCTGCTTTTTTTATAAAAACTGTAATTTCTACCATAAGGGTCTTGAATATCAGGGGCTGTTAACTTTTCATCGCTTAATTTTGCAGCAAATTCCTTCAAAGTAAAAAGACACGGGGACGTTTCATCTGACTTATGCTTTAAATAATCCTCGATAATCTGTTTATGACTTAATGTCATGGTTAATATTAAATCTGCTTTGTTAATCTCGTCAGACAACTGCCTTGCTCTATGCGTCGTTATATCAATTCCTTTTTCTATTAATGCCTTTATTGCCTTTTTATTGGCATGTTCTCCGGGAAAAACGCTTAGCCCTGCAGAAGAAACATTAATATTATCAATATTGTTTTTCTTAAGCATATCCTTAAATATACCTTCTGCCATGGGACTTCTGCATGTATTCCCCGTACAAACAAACAAAATATTCATACTATACCTCTATTATTTCGCTGGCTGACTTGCCAAGCCTATTCATTATAGCCTTTCCAAGACCTTTTTCATCAACTGCTTCTGCAAGTATTATAGTTACTCCCATATGGTCAAAGTCTCTTAAACCCTTAAATAAGTTTGACGAAATTGTAAGCAGTTTTGTTCTGTCTCCAATGCAAATATTTATTTTCCCCTTATAATATTTCTCAGTTTGAGCGGTTGACATAATTCCCGTCTTAAATCCCAAAGATGTAAATTTATCATAATCTTCATTAATTTTTTCTGAAATTCTTTTTGTTGTACCTGTATACAAAATGACTTTTGCCTTTGGAGAATAATGCCTATATTTCTGCCCCGGTGACTTTGGAATAACTATTTCTTCACTTTTAATAATTGCAGGGTCATATGTACATTCACCAAGGACGCTTACTATATCCTCAGCAGTTACTCCACCTGGTCTTAATATCATCGGAACAGGGCTTGTCATATCCACAACTGTTGATTCAAGACCAATACAAGTACTTCCTCCGTCAATAATCATATCCACCTTTCCCATCAAATCTTCTATCACGTGGGAAACTTCCGTAGGACTTGGTCTGCCCGATGTATTTGCACTGGGTGCCGCAATGGGTTTTTTGCTCTCCCTTATTAAGGCTAATGCAATTTTATTTACAGGCAGTCGTATGGCTGCCGTGTTTAATCCTGCTGTAATTATATCTGATAATACCTTTTTTTTATATAAAACCATGGTTAGAGGCCCTGGCCAGAATTTTTCTGCCAATAGCTCCGCCTTTTCCGGCACCTCCAATGCTAAATCGTACAATTCGTGAGACTCTGCAATATGTACTATTAAAGGATTGTCCTGAGGTCGTCCCTTTGCCTTAAATATTTTATCAACAGCTTCGTCATTTAATGCGTCAGCACCAATTCCGTAAACTGTTTCTGTAGGGAAAACAACAATTCCTCCCCTGTTAATAATATCTGCAGCTTCTTTAATAATATTATAATCTATATTTTCAGGATCAACCTTCACTACTTTTGTATTTATTTTATTTTCCATACTATACCTTCTTCTTGCTGAATGTTCCCGTATAGTATTATATACTACTATAACTTTATGTACAAGAATTTACTCCTTAATAATTTTTTAATTTCTTAAATCAATTAAACCGCATATACTGTAACAAGGAAGGGGGACACACCTTCTTTTTAGGGATAGTCTTCGCGGGTCGAAGGAATGTCCCCGTACTTGGGGGACACAAGGGAGGTTTATTGTGAATATAATAGACTATTTAATAATGGGATTTATTTTTGGAGGAATCGGAACTTCTATCGGTGGATTGATTTCCGTACTTATATATAAACCAAGCGATAAAATGATTTCGGGAATATTAAGCTTTGCGGCAGGAATTATGTTAGCGGTAACATCCTTTGACCTTATGCCTCAAGCATATGAAATTGGAGGATTCTTCATAGTTACCTTAGGTCTTGCAATAGGTCTCATAATAGTCTTCTTTGCAAAGGATATGATTCCGGTAGATAAATTAAAACATTATAAAGGCAAAAAGCTAAGTTATATTAAAATGAGCTTAATTATAATAATCAGTATAAGCTTACATAATTTTCCCGAAGGTGTTGCCGTGGGCTCCAGCTATGTATATTCGGATAATTTAGGAATTAAAATAGGAATACTCATTGCAGCTCACGATATACCGGAAGGCATAAGCGTCGGTGTTCCTTTGATTATGGCTGGGTTATCTCCTGCCATGGTAGTGTTATTAACTCTGCTTACAGGTATTCCCACTGCTTTAGGAGCCGTATTCGGAGCATTGGTAGGAAGCATATCAGATTACTTCATAGCCTTTTGTCTTTCAGCTGCAGCAAGCAGCATGCTTTATGTATCAGCCAATGAGCTAATTCCTGAAGCAAATTTGCTTTATAACGGAAAAAGCAGCTCAATCTTGCTGCTTTTTGGTTTCATGTGTGGATGTTATATATCCTTTGCGATGTAAGGTATAATCAGTTAATCACAAGATCATAATAAATTTTTTCATATACACCTTTCAGCAAGGATTCTATTTCTTCACAATCTTCTTTATTAAATCTTATACTAATTCCACAATCAGAGCTGATACATCTTGGGACCGGTATTGTTCTAAACTTTATATTGCTTTTCTTAAGTATTGATTCAGCTTTCATGGCAAATGAAACCGATTTAAATGTAATGTAATTATATTTCATATTCCAAATTATGCTACTCCATTTCATCCAATGTAAGGCTGTAGCCTTCCAAGAATTCATCCATAAATATTTTTACTTCAGGCATATTCATATTTTTTATTGCCAAAAGCAATGATTGCTTTGCCTTTAAAAATTCCTTATTGCCTGATTTTTCTTCTTCAAGACACTTTATATATGCGCTAATTTTATCTGCTGCCTTTACGGTTTTCCATATTTCCTTATCTTCTTCCTTAGGAATCAAGACATCTTCAAATTCAGCTTTAAAATCTTCGGGAAGCATATTTAACAGTCTTTCATTTACTGACAGCTCCACTTCCTTATAAGCAGATTTGATTACAGAATTGTAATATTTCACCGGTGTGGGCATATCTCCTGTAAATATTTCCGAGACATCGTGATAAATTGCATAAAGGGCTGTCTGTTCGGGATTCACGTCCATGTTCAATCGTTTTTTTTGTATAATAGCTAAGGCATGAGCTATAACTGCAACGTCAAGACTGTGCTCAGATACATTTTCCTTATTAATATTTCTCATTAAACCCCAACGGTCAATATATTTCATTCTTGATATAAATGCAAAAAAATTAGATTTTTTCATAAGCTCCCCCTATA
>JAQVRY010000023.1 GCA_028700795.1 Tissierellia bacterium
TTGAAGAAGAAACTCCTGAAGAAGAAGTACCCGATACCGAAACTCCTGAAGAAGAAACGGAAGAAGTTGTTTTCACTGATATAATTGAAGAATATAAATTTGCAGAAGAAGCTATTTATGATCTTGTAAATAAAAAAGTCATAGATGGCATGGGTGGTGGACTTTATGCTCCCGGTGGAGAATTTACAAGAGAGCAATTCTGCAAAATAATAGTTGCAGCATTGGAATATGAACTTAAAGACTACGAAGGTACATTCAGCGATATAGCTACAGATAGATGGTCAGCACCATATGTACAAGCTGCCGTTGATTCAGGATTATTTAAAGGTTATCCTGATGGCACATTTTTACCTGAACAAGTAATAACGAGACAGGAAATGGCTGTTGTAGCTGCAAGAGCAGCAGTTGCTAAGGGTTTGGTTGACCAAGCAAAGGTAGATAAATTTGTAATGGAAAAATCTGATTACTTAGATAAAGAAGATGTTGCAGACTGGGCAGGAAATGCTGTTGCATGGCTTGAAGCACAGGATGTGTTTGTTGGGATTGCAGAAGAAAACTTTGAGCCTGTAAAGAATGTTAATCGTGCCGAAGCAGCGTTGGTAGTATTTAACACATTATTTTCAGAACCGGAGTTAGAATTGGAATAATATAAATGTAAATAAATGAGCGAAGAGCGATATTCGCTCGTTTATTTTAAAGGAGGTAAAAATGTTTAGGAAATTTACTATGTGGCTCTTGATTGTATCCATGATTATAATGAATGCAATGCCTGTATTTGCAGCAGAGCCTGAGTTGATAATTACAGGAACGGGAGTAGAGGAAGAAGTAGTAATCACATCAAGTGACTGGTCAGAATACAATGTGGTGGAAAGAATATACTCCACAAATAACAGCCTTGGTTTTCATAAAATAGTAAAAGCAAAAGGATATGATTTATTTGAACTTATAGGAAGCGGTTTAAAAACTGACAAAGATTATACAGTTAAATTTACATGCTCTGATGGATTTGAATTTACAAAGACAATCAGTGAGTTAAAAAATGCTTATTATTACAGTGACTTTACTTTAGAAAGCAAGGAAACGGTTATGCCTATGATTGCAAAATACACTAAGGTTTTAGCCGATTTTCCTGCTAACATTTTTGCTCCTCCGGTTACATGGACAGATGTTCCCATAACTGAAGCTGATTTAGATAAAGATTTCCCAAAGTTAGTATTTGGACAAACTGATATTGATGACATGAATATGTCTAAATGGGGCAAAGAAGTAGTTAAAGTCACTGTAGGAGACGAAATACTGAAAGTAACCCCTGCATCATCTTACAAACATATTTCCCAAGACGGAGAGCCTTACAATGTAGATGCAATAACCGGAGCCACATTTACAATTGAAGGACCTGCCGTTGAAGGTTACAGAGCCATTTCATTAAGACAAATAGAAGAGGATACTAAGGGGCAATTTTTAGGTACATATTATGAAAAAGTAGATGATAAAGTAGTTGAAAATTCATATGAAGGAATTAATGTCAAATATTTGATTGACAATTATGTGAAAGCTAAGCCTAATGCAGGAAATATCACATTTAAAGATAAATCAAGACAGACTATTGTAACTGTTGATATATCTCAGGCAGATAAATATATGGTTGCTTACGGCATCAATGAAGTACCCTTGGTATATTTGGATACGGAAGAAGGATACATCAAGGAAAAATATAACGACAACGGTTGCTTTAAATTAATATATGAGCAGGATAAAATTACAGCCAAAGAATTTTCTAATGTGGCATATATTTACATTGAAGAAAATGATGCTAAAAATATTTACGAGCATAGCTATGCACCTTACAATAATCCAAAATATACAGATTATGAATTGATTATCCATGGAGATGCCTTAGGAAAAGAAGTAAGATATAAGGTTAAAGATATTGAAGCAATGTCAGACCTTCATACAACCCATGAATACAGCCTATCAAACAGTGAATATTTTTGGTACTATAATACATTTAAAGGCGTTCCACTGTGGGAGCTTCTTGTAAAAGCAGGGTTGGATAAAAATATTGATGAAAATACTCAGATTAGATTCGTTGCAGCAGACAATTATAATTTCGCTCCAATGACTATAAAACAAATTAAAGACAGCTCTTTGTACGGATATTATGAAAAAAGTGCATTAGATACAGGTGATGGCACATTCCCGGGAGAGTATGTAGACCCTATTTATACTGATTTGCCTGTATTAGTTGCTTATGGGTTTAATAAATATCCTTATGTAAATCGTCCAACTGACGAAGGTTTTAATCCCGGTCTTGGAAATGATGGGGGACCCCTTAGAGTAATTTTTGGCAAAACAAATTATAATGACACTAACGGTTCAAACCAAGTGCAGTTTGTAAAAGAAATAATTATTGGCGAAGGTCAATCTATTGCAACAGATACTCAGGGAACAGGCACAGGGGTTAGCACAGAAATGGAAATGGACGAATCGTGGAACCATAATCAAGGCCTTTATAAAGAATATTTGGATATACCGGTTCTTCGTGTAACCGGTTCCCAAGTTAAGGAGCCAATGACATTTACCTTAAGGCAACTTGAAGCAATGATAGAACATTCGGTGAGAGACACTTACACAGGTGACGGTATCAGACAAATGCAGGGTATTGTTCTCTGGGATTTAATCAACGAAGTTGTGGGTCTTAAGGATGAAGTAGATGTTCCCAGTATAAGAGTATTCAGCGGACAAAACTACAACCAAATACTAAGAAGTAATGAGCAGGTAGTAAATGGAGTTTTGAATTCTCAGGGACAGACTAAGAAAATAATATTAGCTTATGCAGCAGAGGGCTATCCATTAGTACCCGATGAGGGAAGTGTTGGATATATAAACAACAATGCTTATGGACCATTGAGACTTATAATCGAAGAAAGTAAATCTATGTGGATTAAGTGGACTGACTGCATAGTAGTTGGTACAGGAGAATATGAAGCGCCTGAAATGAAGGATGTAAAATTAGATAAGGATATTCTTTTCGCTGATATTGAAGAAAACTGGGCAAAGGACAGTATATTGGAAATGGCAGCAATGGGTTATGCAAAAGGCAGCGATGGTTTATTTAGACCGAATGATAACATAAGCAGGGCAGAATTTGTATCATTGCTTATAAGAGTATTAGGTATTGGCAATGAAGATGCAACATCAAAATTTGCTGACGTGGAAACCACGGATTGGTTTGCCAAGGATATTGCAATAGCAGCAGAGAAAGGATATGTCAAAGGATATGAAGATGGGACATTCAACCCTAATTCTCCTATTACAAGGCAGGAAATTGGAACTATAATAGGCTCCTTGTTAAATGATGAAGAAATAAACACACAGGATGTACTATCGGTTTTCAATGATGAAGTTGCAGACTGGGCAAAAGCATCTGTTGCAAAAACAGTAAAGGCAGAAATTATTAAAGGACTCCCCGGCAATATTTTTGCAGGAACACAAAATACTACAAGAGCAGAAGCAACGGTAATGCTTTTAAGATATTTAAATAAATAATTTTATTGAATGAAGGTGCTTTGTTGTTTACACAATAAAATAGGGGGAGAAACCATTTCTCCCCAACCTTTAAAGAGGTGTTAATATGAAAAAATATTTGATTATTATATTGATTGTTATGCTTAGTATTACAGGATGTGCTTCTAATAAACCAATAAGCACAAATCCTGAAACTCCTAAAGAAGTTGAAAATATAGAAGAATCGCCTGATAACGTAGCTGAGGAGCCTGTTAAATCAGAAGAGCCTGCTACAGCAGAAGAGCCCGCTACAGCAGAAGAGCCCGCTACAACAGAAGAGCCTGCTACAACAGAAGAACCTGCTACAACAGAAGAGCCCGCTATAACAGAAGAACCTCCTATAACAGAAGAACCACCATTAGAAGCAACTGAAGAATTGCAAATAGATGAAAATAATATATTGAAAATAGAAGGACTTGTAGAAAACGAACTGAAACTTACTTTGAATGAATTAAAAACGCTGAATGATATCATTTTTGAAGCTGATTTTTATTCATTAAACTCTTTCGGCACAACAGGATACACACATTTTAAGGGTGTTAAGCTATGGGACTTATTGGAGAAGCATGCATTAATAAAAGCCGAAGCTTCAAAGATATCGATTGTAGCCCAAGATGGCTATAGCATGGAATTTACCATAGACCAGATAAAGATGGAGTATATGGATGAAACAAATCCTGACAATAAATACCCCGTGATTATTGCATGGGAAGAGAACGGCGAAGAATACAGTACAGATGAAGGTGCTCCATACAAATTAGTAGTTGGACAAAAGGAGCCTGGTGATGTAAATAAACCTCAATGGGTTTCAAATATAGATGTAATTATTATTGAATAGGTGGAATTATGAAAAACAGATATATTCTGATTATTTTAATTTTATTAATTGTTGCGGGAACCCTATTTTTCGTACTTAATGACTCTTCTGAGGAAGAAGCAGCGGTAAGGGCATTTTATCCTGAGGCTAAAAAGGTTACATTAATTAAGGGTTTTGATGATTTATATGGCTCCTTATATTATCCTGCAGTAAAAAGAGCTTATGATATAGATGGAAAAACTTGTGCATATGTTGTAAGCTGTGTGGGATATAACGGACCTATTGAAGTATTAGCTGCAATTGATAAAAATGACTGCTTAATTGGAATACAAATTTTAAATCATGAAGAATCGATGGATTATGCGGAGCATATAGAAAAAGATTGGTTTCTTAACAGGTTCAAAAATTTACCTATTAATAAATATTTAAATTTAGTTGTGCTTGATAAGGAGAACCCCGAAGATATAGTCCAAGTTACCGGAGCTACCATAAGCTCCCAAGCAGTAGTTAATGCGGTAAATGCAGCTATCGGGCATTATCACTATTGGAATTACAATATTCAAATGGCTAAAGTTCCGGATGTAGTACCACAAGAAATGTGGCAGCAGGATATTAACAGCTTTGCAATTAACTGGGACGATGGCTCTATTCGTATAGATACAGATGAAATAAAAGAATATGACCAGTTGGAAATGGATGTAACCATAATAAACACTACAGGAACTGAAACAGATATGCATGTTGTAGGACCAACACTTCTTGATGTTTTGGAAAAAGAAGGTATTGATCTTAATGAATATGCAGGAATAGGAGTAACCGGCAGAGATGGATATTACACCATGATAGACAAGGAAAAATTAACGGTAAATGATATAATACTAACTTGGAAAGTAGATGGGAAAATTATCAAGGATGAAGAAAAACCCATACGAATTTCTGTTCCTTTGGAGCTTGGACCATACTGGGTAAAAATGGTTTCGAATATTGATTTATATAAAGAAATTTCTCCTAAGGATATTGAAAAAGTGCACATGTTCAATCCTTTGACAGAAGATATAGAGCCATATTATTATGAATATTACGGCTCAAAAGATAAGTCATTTGAAATTGGGAAAATACTTGCTAAGTTTGAAGAAGTTGATGAAAAGGGATTTTTTACAATGGCTGCAACAGATGGTCTATTAAAAAATGAAACAATTTCATTGGTAAGGCAAAGATATTTTCTAAAGGTTGAAGGAGACAATGCCCCGATGAATATTGCTCCAAAATTCAAGCTTGGGATGAATGTAAAACATATGACTCATTTTTCAACAACAAAGGATGCAGTAATTTTCCCCGAGAAAATGATTGAAGTTGTAAGAACAAAACCAATTATGGACAGTGAAGGAATGCTTTTGGAAGATGTACTTTTGGTAGCTGGAATGAGATGGGATGAAAAAGACAGTTTTACAGCTTTGAATAGAAATGAAGAAAAAATAGAACTAACCACTGAAGACATGTTGAAATGTTATTTGATTTATGAAGATGGACAAGTCAGCTTATATAAAGATAAAGAAATAATGACGGGGCTGTTAAGGATTGAAAAGAAATGAAGCTAAATTTAAGAAGCGTAATACAAATTACTGCAACCATCATAGTTGTATTGTCATGTTTGATTTACGGCATGTATATAAACGGTATAATTGAGTTTAGAATTCTCTCAATAGGAGATATGAATCCTTACGGAGGTTGGAGTGCTCTAAAATCTGCATTTATGGATTTATCATATAGATGGAATGGATTTTCAAGAAGTATAGCATTAACTACAGGTATAGCTGTTACGGCTTTATTGATGGGCAGGTTCTTTTGCGGTTATATTTGCCCTATTGGTGCAATGCAGGACTTTTTCAAGTACGTGGGAATCAAATTAGGACTTAAGGAAGTTCAATTTTCTAATAAGATTGAATTGCTTAAATATATTATTTTAATATCTGTGATAATTTTAAGTATACTTGGCATGGGAAACATAGTTTCTCCGTTTTCTCCTTGGCTTGCATACTTAAATATATTCATTGGAGCTAAATTTAAAATAGGAACAATAGTTTTGCTGTTAATTATCATTGTATCACTGTTTGGAAGAAGAATATTCTGTAGATATTTTTGCCCATTAGGTGCATTTCAAAGCTTGTTATATGCAGTAGGACCATTTAAAATTAAGAAATCAAACTGTGATTGTTCATATTGTTTAAGGGACTGTCCTGTGTCAGAGCAACAGAGATTATCTAAGAAAAACAGTGAGCTGTCGCCTGAATGTGTCAACTGTTTGAAATGTATAAACACATGCGTAAAAGGTACAGAAGGTTTTAGGCTTAATTTCGGTAAAAAACCAATAAGTAAAAAGACTTATATAATAATATGCATTTCAATAATTATAGGAGCATACATTTTGCTTCCCTTATTTAGAGGAACCTCAACAGCACAAGCTATTGATAAGGTTGAAAATGTAAGAGACGGAATTTATGTAGGGTCAGGTATTGGATTTGGCGGAATTATGAATGTGGAAGTTACCATAAACAATAAGAAAATTACAAATATTAATGTAGTAAATCATAGAGAAACTCAAGGTTATTACGAAGAAGTATTTCGTGAATTCACATATGAGATTACACAGTCTCAAAACTTAAATCCTGATGCCGTAAGTGGAGCTACATCAACTTGCAGAGGTTTTATAAATTCAATAAAGGATGCAGTAAGTAATTCAATACAAATTGATTAGAGGGATAAAAATGTTAAAAAAATTTTTTATTTTGATAATTTTAACATTCATCTTAACAGGCTGCTCTGAAGAAGAGCCTATATTAACCGTAAATACTGAGGGAAAAGAAACGGTTATTGATGCTGAAACTATTTACACTAACCAAGAAGCCATAACATTTCCTGCAGTTGTACGAAGCAGCGGTGAAAAACCTGTTGAAACTGAATACAAGGGTATTGAACTTAGTAAACTGTTAAAATCATTAGATATAGATATATCTAACTATAGCAAGGCAACATTCAATGCATCTGATGGATATAGAATAATTTTAAGTGTTGAGGAAATAAATGATCCTTTAAATGTTTATTTATCATTCGAGAGAGATGGCCAGCTGCTAAAATCTAAAAAACAGGGCGGAAAAGGACCATTTCAGCTTATTATAAGAAGAGACCCCTTCAGCCAGCGCTGGATTAAGCACGTGGATGAAATAATAATACAGTAGAGGAATATATGGAAAGAAGATTTCTTAAAAATTACTCAGTATTTAATTTAATTATAATAGCGGTAGTATCAGCACTTGGTATTGCAACAAAGCCAATAGTGGTACCATTGGTACATATTATAACGGGACCATTGTTTATACCTGGAGGAGCAGTAGCAGGTGGTTTTTATATGTTTTGGGTAGTCTTAGGTGCAGGAATTGTCAAAAGAACCGGTTCTGGTACCTTGATAGGTATTGTCCAAGGAATATTGGTGATTGCAATAGGAACAATGGGAACTCACGGCATCATGAGTATTATTTCTTACACATTGCCTGGAATTGCAGTTGATGTTATATTTTTATTTTCCAAAAACAAAAAATTCACTTCACTTCACTATGTGTTTGGCTGCATGGCTGCAAATGTAACAGGTACACTGATTTCCAACATTTTGTTTTTCAGGCTTCCCTTTGTTACAGTTATTTTAATCGTGTCAGCAGCAGCTTTGTCAGGAACTGTAGGAGGTCTTATTGCCTACAGTATCAGTAAAAGTTTAGAGAAATTGAATATTTTAGAAAAATAGTGTGGAAAATTATTTTTTATAATAATTATGCCTGATAAGATGGAAAGGAAACCATTTAAATGAAAAAATTATTATTATTATTTTTAATACTATTATCAGGTTGCAGTTGTAATTTTAATGAAACTGCCTCAGAAGAAATTGGAATAAACATATTTAGCGAAGATGAAAATTTAATAGTTAATTTTGTACCTACTGAAAAAACATCAATTAAAGAAATAACTGATGGAGATTTCTCACATGCCGCAATAATTAGTGAAACAGGTGAAGTTAATTTAATTGATTTTGATTTTTATATAGACAAAGAAAAATCAATATTTACAGCTGATGGTGAAAAGAAAATTGAAAATATTACAGGAATCTATTTAACAAATAAGTACAATAGTATTACCGATGCCTATTATGATATGGAAGAGTATTTAAAAAATGACGAAAAAGTTATGACTGTACTTTTAGACGGTTTTTCTTATAATCAGTATAAAAATGCCCACGAAAAAGATTATATTCCTTTTTTAAGCAAATACTTTAAGTATCCTGCACTAAGTGTTGTAACACCTGTTACAAATGCAGGCTTTGCTGCAATTATTACGGGACAAACACCTGATGTGAATGGGGTACATGACAGAAGCGTGCGACAAATGAATGTAGACAGCATTTTTGAATATGCCCTTAATAACAATAAAAACTCTATCTTACTTGAGAGTGATATAAAAATATTAAATACAGAAATTGAGCCTGAACTTCATATTGACCAAAATAAAAATGGGGATACAGACGATGAAATGTTTGAAAGTGCATTAAGAGCTTCAAAGGAGAACTTTGATTTGATTTTCATTCATTTTCACGGCATTGACGACAGAGGCCACAGTTTCGGGCCTTATTCGGAAGAAACTATGGGTTATATAAAAAAGCTTGATGAATATTTGGAAACTTTAAGCGAAATATGGGATGGTCATATTATATTAGTATCTGACCATGGTATGCATGAAACTTCTGAAGGGGGAGGACATGGGATGTGTTATCAATCTGATATGGTTGTGCCGTATTTCATAAAGGAAAAATGAAAAAAAGAGCTGCAATAATAATTTCCTTGATAGCAGTATTATTAATTACTATAGCTATTACTTTAAATTTTAACAAAATTTCCAATGAAAAACAAAAGGAGATTTTATCTAATGCACAAATTATTTTAAAGTACGATGATAATGAACTGTTATTAACAAAGGGCAACATAATGATTTATAATGAAAATTTTGAAGCAGTTCTTGATACATCTTCAGCTGAGCCGACCACACATATATACACGGGAGTTCAGCTAAAGGATTTATTAAATAATAATAGTATCAATTTTGATAACAAAACAATTATTATAAAAGCAGTTGATGGTTATTCAGTTGCTTATTCTCAGGAAGAAGTGTCTCAGGATAAAAATGTTTATATTGCTTTTATGGAAGATGATAAATATTTAGGAAGCAGGGACTCCGGTGGTAGAGGTCCCTATGAATCAATAGTGGTTTCTGATATATTTAGCAACAGAAGATGCAAGTGGATTACTGAAATTGAGGTTAAATAAATGAAAGCAGTTGAAGTTAAAAATTTAAGTTTTAAGTACAATAATTCAGAAGACTATGTTTTAGAAGATGTAAATTTTAGTGTAAATTCCGGTGAAACAGTTGCTATTATAGGACAAAGCGGCTGCGGCAAAAGTACCCTTTGTAATTGTATCAGTGGCTTAATTCCAAGAGTATACACAGGTCATCTATCCGGTGAAGTGCTTATTTACGGCGAAAATATTAAGAATTTAAGCATTGCCGACACTGTAACAAGAATAGGAATAATATTTCAAAATCCTTCAACACAGCTTTTTTCACCTACAATTGAAGATGAATTAGCTTTTGGTCCTGAGAATTTATGTGTTGACAGAGACGAAATAGGTATTCGAATTGAAAAAATATTAAAAACAATAAATATGGAAAAGTATAGATATGACAATCCAAATAATTTATCCGGAGGCCAGCAGCAGCTTATTGCCATTGCATCTGTTTTAATGCTAAATCCCGCAATACTTATTTGTGATGAAATAATGTCTTGGATAGATGATGAAGGAAAAGAAATTATTATGAATGTATTGTTAAAGTTAAAAGAAGATGGAAAAACAATAATCATGGTAGACCATGAACTTGAAAATATAAAAATTTCAGACAGAATTATTTATTTAGGTGGGCAATGAACAATATTGATATTAACAATATTTCCTATGAATATCACAGGGGAAGGCAGATTTTTAATAATTTTTCTTTGCAGTTAAAAAACGGTGAAACAACCTTTTTAACCGGGTGTAACGGCTGTGGAAAAACAACTCTTACAAAATTAATAATGGGAATTATTAAACCAACTTCCGGAGAAATAAAAATATTTGGCAAGAGAGCTGATTCACTTTCACTTGGCAGCATGGGTGAAATTATCGGTTATGTTTTTCAATATCCTGAAAGGCAGCTTTTTAGCAGCTCAGTTATGGATGAGTTGACTTTCCCTTTAATATTCAAAGGTTATAATAAAATAGAAACCTTTGAAAAGGCGAAAGATTTGCTAAAAATTTTTGATCTTGAAAAAGTTAAAAATTCATATCCTTCCCTTTTGAGTTATGGAGAAAAAAGGCGTTTAGCCATTGCCTCTGTATTAATGGTTGTTCCAAAGTATCTAATATTAGATGAGCCTACAGCCTCACTTGACAACCATAGAATTGATGCTTTATCGGATGTGTTAATTGAACTTAAAAACAGAAAAATCGGCATGCTAATAATTAGCCATAACAAGACTTTTATCGAAAAACACAAAGACAGAGTAATAAAACTTGAAGGGGGACAAATTTATGAATGATATTGACCCTCGAACCAAATTAATTCAAGTTTTAATTTTGTCAACACTTGCATTAATTTACAACAAATTATCATTGCTATCACTTATATTATTAGCTGCTATTGTAATTGCATTATTAAATAGAATAAATTTATTATCAATATTAATAAGATTAAAAAGGTTAGTAAAAATGATAATATTAATTGCACTAATTCAAAGCTTGTTAACAAAGACGGGAAATCCTATTTTTAGAATTGGTAACTTTACATTGCTAACAGATTATGGACTAATAAAATCACTTGAATTTATTTTGCGTCTTGGGATAATAATTGTGTCAGCTGCTATTATTACAACTTCATCAAGCAGGGAAATAATACAGGGACTAATTCAATGGCATTGCCCTTACGAAATAGCCTTTATGGTTTCAGTTGCAATTAGATTCCTGCCCATATTCAAAGAAGAGATGACTGATATGATAACAGCCATACAACTTAGGGGTATTGATTTACATAAAGTTAAGTTTAATAAAAAGATTCAAGTTTATAAATATATTCTTACACCCATAACTATTAATTCAGTCATTAAGGCAAAGGAATTGGCTGCAGCCATGGAGATGAGGGGATTCAGAGCCTATCCCCAAAGAACCAGCTACATGGTTTTGAAAATGCAGGCATTTGATTATATTATAATAGGTCTTAGCATTGCAGCAGCATTTTTGTTCTTTACTTTTCAATAAAGAGGTGGAATATGAAAGTTTTTTCAGTAATCGGAATAACTAAGTCCGGCAAAACTACAACAATAGAAAATATAATTAAAGAACTTCGCAAAAGAAACTATACTGTGGGAAGTGTTAAGGAAATTCATTTTGAGCAATTTAAAATGGATCCTGAAGGCACCAATACCTTCAGACATAAAACAGCAGGCTCTCAGTTAGTTACTGCAAGAGGAGCTTATGAAACTGACGTATTGTTTCAAAACAAACTAAGTGTCAATGAAATTTTAAACTTTTACAACCATGATTTTGTTATTTTGGAAGGGGTAAGAGATACTTGTGCTCCCAAAATAGTAACTGCACATGATGTAGAAGGAATTTTAGACAGAATGGACGAAACAACATTTGCAATATCAGGGCGAATATCAAATAAAATAGAAGAATTTGATGGACTGCCTGTTATTAACTCAATAAATGAAATTGAAAGATTGGTAGATTTAATAGAAGAAAAGGTGTTTGACAGACTTCCTGACATGAATGATGAATGCTGTCAACAGTGCGGATATACCTGCAGTGAATTAAGCTCAAAAATTTTGAAAGGTGAGGCAGAAAGGAGTGATTGCGTTTTGACAGAGCAAAGTATAATTCTAAAAATAAATGGGCAGGAAATTACCATGGTACCATTTGTACAAAATGTTCTTAAAAATACCGTTGAAGCTGTTGCAAAGGAACTACAAGGTTATACAGAAAACGGAGATATTGAAATATGCATAAAAAGATAGAATTACCGAGCAAAAGAAACAAGGTTATGCGTGTTGTGGGATATAATAACACATATATATTAAAAAAATTTGAAAATCATGAAAACTATATAAGAGAAAAAGAAATATTAAATATACTCAAAAATGCTAATGTTAATGTTCCTTTAATAATTAAGGCAGAACAAAGCTCACTATACCTTGAAGATTTAGGAGAAGAGACATTCCTTGATTGGTATGAGGAGTCGGAAAAACAAAACACATTGGATATAAGTATTATTTATAAGCTTAGCAGCTGGATTAAAAGTTTTTATGAAGCTGTATTTGATTGTTGCAATGAACAAATTGTTTTATATGATGTTAATTTTAAAAACTTCATTATTGTTGAGGGTAAAATCTACGGAATTGATTTTGAAGAGGTACAGCCAGGCCATATAGAAGAGGATGCAGGAAGGCTTACAGCCTTCGGTTTGACATATGACCCCCCAATGACAGGATGGAAAAATAATTTCAGAAATATGTTTATTGATATATTGTCTGAAAAATTAAATATTGATAAACGAAGAATAATTGAAGAAGAAAAAAAAGAGCTTAAGGCGATTGAAAAAAGAAGAGGTAAACAATATTAAGGAGGAGAATAATGAAAAAATCATTTGTACTGCTTTTGCTATTATTAATCCTGATGCAGACTATAACCGGGTTTTCATTCGAAACGCTGACGGGAGAGACTCACGAAAATACAACAGATCTGAACAATGATTTTCTTAAAAAAATCAACTGGCAGGGTGAATATGATGTGATTGTTGTGGGATACGGAGGGGCAGGCGCCACTGCCAGCATAGAAGCAGCTGACCAAGGAGCAAAGGTTCTTCTTATTGAAAAGGCTCCAAAGGGTGAAGAAGGAGGCAACACAAGATTTGCTTTACAGGCAGTTTTAAGCATAGACAAGGAAAAGGTGGATAAGGGTACAGAGTATTTTCAAAATCTTAGGGGCAAGTACAACACTCCAAGCGATGATATAATAAAAGCTTATCTTGAAACAGCAAGCGGAAACTACGATTGGCTTAAATATTTAGGTGCTGAAAATATTTATGTTTTCCCCTCTAGGGAATATGATTTGCCCGGTGGAGAAGTAATGGATGCCATGCTCATAGACGGAGAAATATGGACAAGTGCTTTTTACAGAACACTGCAAAAAGCAGTTGAAAAAAGAAAAGACTCAATAGAAGTATGGTATGAATCTCCGGGAGTTGGATTGATACAAGATCCTGAAACAAAGATAATCCACGGAGTTGTGGTGGATAACAATGGTACACTGTTAAATGTACGTGCTAAAAACGGAGTAGTTTTATGTACCGGAGGATTTGAAAACAATATGCAAATGATACAGGACTATTTGCAACTTCCTTATGCTTATTCAAAAGCAGCAAGATACAACACCGGTGATGGTATTAAAATGGCTATGGAAGCAGGAGCTAATTTGTGGCATATGAGCAATATTGCAGGTCCTGATTTAAATGTTTTAAACCCTGAAACAAACACTGCATTTGCATATGCAATACAGGGAAGAGAAGCTGCTGATTTATGTTCAGGTTTTGCTACTCAAAATGTAATATTTGTAGGAGCAGATGGAACTCGTTTTACTGATGAATCCTTTTTGCCAAATCACGGTCATGTGAATTTTCACGGCACATGGAAACAGATGCCCTTGTCTCTTCCTGCATTTGCCATATTTGATGAAACAGCACGTCTGTCACAGTCTGTCTATCCCACATGGAGTGAAGGAAATGTAGAAGAAATAGAAAAGGGATTGATTGTAAAGGCAGATACAATTAAAGAATTAGCAGAAAAAATAGGTGTTGATACTGCTAATTTACAAAAGCAAATAAGAGAATACAATAGATACTGCTTAAACAAAAATGACCCAATCTTTGGCAGAGCTAAGGATACTTTAAAATCTATTAAAAAAGCACCTTATTATGCAATGGAATTAGTTCCATCCTTCACCAACACTCAGGGAGGACCTGAAAGAAATGAAAATGGAGAAGTTTTGGATTTAAGAGGGAATTCCATACCTCATCTTTACAGTGCCGGTGAATTAGGCTCAGTTTTTTCCGGTATTTATCAAGGCTCGGGAAATTTAGGCGAATGTATTATTTTTGGACGCATATCAGGTAAAAGTGCAGCAACAGTTAAAAACGACATAACACAGGAATCCGTAATGGAAGGAAAAACACCGGTAAAACCTGTGTGGCAGGAGTTTGAAGAAATAATTCCCCAGTCAGGAGAATTCATAGGTGAGGACAGGGGTATCGGCGGACCTATAAAAGTATTGGTTACAATGAAGGATGATAAAATCTTCGGCATTGAAGTTGTGTATCACAATGAAACAAGGGGAGTGAGCACAAATGCCATAGATACGATAATTACCTCCATAATAAAAAATCAGACAACTGATGTGGATGCCGTTTCGGGGGCAACAGTTACAAGTAGGGCTCTTATGAATGCAGTAAAGAATGCTCTCGAAAATAAGGAATAATTGTTTAAGAAATTTTCCGGGTGGTATAATAGTATTATACAATAAAGGATTTGTTATCATGAACAAAGAAGAGTTCTCTGAGTACAGGGATTCTTCAAAATTATCAAACCAGGAGGAAGATATGTATAAAGAAGAGCTGGCGATTATTTCCCAAGCTGTTTTAAATGAAATGGAAGGCTACGAGTTCTATAAGATGGCAGGTGAACAGGCAAAAACACAGGGAAACAAGGAAGCATTTGCACATCTGGCAAAGGAAGAACTAAAGCATGCAGAATACTTAAAGAAATTATGGACCATACTCAGTGACGGAGGCGAAATAAAAATCGAAGAAATGCTGTCTTCGGGAATTGATATACCTTCACCGGAAATTTACCGATGGGACAAGGTAGATAAAGCATATGCAACACTAGAAATGTCCATATTCGGCATAGGAATGCAAATGGAAAAGAGCTCCATAGATTTTTACGAGGATGCTAAACAAAAATCAGGCTCTCAGCCAGTAAAAGACTTATTCGACTTGTTGATTAAATGGGAAAATGTTCATTTAGACCAATTCACCAATCAATACAATATGCTGAAGGATGAATGGTGGGCAGAACAACAATTTGCGCCATTTTAACATGATTATAAAATCTCCCCTTTGAGTTTTTTACGAATAGGGGAGATTTTTGTTGTAAATTTATAGTATTTAATTACTTATTATACATTGTATAAAATGGAAAAATATAGTATAATTTTATAACCTTAAATTGTTGGAGGTATTATGCTTTCAAAAATTAAAACATGTGTCCTTTACGGACTTGAAGGTTATGAAGTTGATGTGGAAACTGACTTATCGGGAGGTCTTCCTAATTTTAATATTGTAGGCTTGCCTGATATTTCAATTAAAGAATCAAAAGAAAGAGTGAGATCTGCCATTAAAAACAGCAGATTCGATTTTCCTGTAAGCCGTATAACGGTTAATCTTGCTCCGGCAAATTTAAAAAAAGAGGGAAGTCAAATAGACCTTCCTATTGCAGTGGGTATACTTACTGCTTCTAAGGTAATTAAGCCGGTAGATGATGAAACATGCATTATAGGTGAATTATCATTGGATGGAAGGATAAACGCTATTGATGGTGCTTTACCCATGGTTATTTCCATGCGGAACAATAGCTTTAAGAGAGCAATTGTGCCGGAAGATAACAAGGAAGAATGCGGTGCCATAGAAGGCATAGATATAATCCCTGTCGGAAGTATAAGCCAGTTAGTAAGTTATTTAAACGGTGAATTAACCATAGACCCCTTTATATACAAGTATGATTTTTCTCTCAAACAAGATTATTACAGTGAAGATTTTTCGGAAATAAAGGGACAGCCTGCCATGAAAAGGGCAGTTGAAATAGCAGCAGCCGGGATGCACAACATTCTCCTTTTAGGAAGTCCCGGCTCGGGGAAAACTATGATTGCAAGGCGTATTCCAACAATTTTACCGGATCTGACATTTGAGGAATCTTTGGAAGTTACAAAAATCTATAGCATATCAGGAATGTTGAGCAATAAAGGTTTAATAGTCAAAAGACCTTTTCGTTCACCTCATCATACTTCCTCCCGCACATCCATGGCGGGAGGTGGCACAAAACCACGACCGGGAGAAGTATCCCTGTCTCATTACGGAGTTTTATTTTTGGATGAAATTCCAGAGTTTCCTAAAAGTGTTATTGAAGTTCTTCGCCAGCCTATGGAAGACGGTAAGATTTCCATTTCAAGGGCAAGCGGTTCATTTACATTTCCTGCAAAGTTTATGATGGTCGCTTCAATGAACCCATGTCCATGCGGATACTTAGGGGACCCCACCCACGACTGCTCCTGCACCCAGAGACATATTGACAAATATTTAGGGAAGATTTCAGGTCCCTTGCTGAATCGCATTGACATTCAAATTGAAGTAATGCCGGTTAAATATGATGAGCTGAAAGATGATAGGGTAGAAGAAACCTCCGAAGAAATAAAAAAACGTATTGTGAAAGCAAGAAATATACAGAGGCAAAGATATAAAGATATTGGTATCTTGACTAATTCCGAACTTTCAACAAAGGGTGTATCAAAGTTTTGTAAAGTCAATAAGGAGTCGGAATTATTGCTTAAGAATGCATTTGAGATTTTAGGCTTAAGCGCCAGAGCATACAATAAAATACTTAAGGTGGCAAGAACAATAGCCGACTTGGAGAATTTTGAGAATGTTGAAACAAAGCATATAGCGGAAGCAATTCAGTACAGAAATTTAGACCGCAAATATTGGAGGTAGTATGGATAGTTTAAATATCAATCAAAAAACCTTATTATGGCTTTCATTAAGTGGAATTTCAAATGACAAGATGTCAAAGCTACTTGATTATTTTGGCTCAGCACATAACTTATGGGATAATTTTGAAAACGAGAAGTTAAATTTAACTATTCTTAAAACTGACATAATAGATAAGCTTTCTGAAAACAAAAGTGATTTTGAAGAAAAATTATTAGAGAAATTAAATATTAAAAAGGCTGAGATAGTAACTATATATGACGATGAGTATCCATCTAAGCTTAAACAAATTGAAGGTGCTCCTAATTTGTTATACTACAAGGGTAATTTGAATTTCATAAATGATATATCAATTGCAGTTATAGGCTCCAGAAAGGCTACAAGCTATGGTAAATGGGCTGCAGAGAAGCTTACAAAGGAATTGTCGGAAATCGGAGTAAATATTGTAAGCGGTTTAGCAGTTGGAATTGATACAATTGCTCATAAAACAGCTTTGAAATATAATGCTAAAACCTACGGCATAATCGGCTGCGGCATCAATGTTGTATATCCAAAGAAGAATTTGGAGCTTTTTAAGCAGATATCTGAAAATGATGGAGCAGTAATTACTGAATATCCTTTTGATATACAACCGGTTGCATTTAACTTTCATGCCAGGAATAGAATTATCAGCGGTCTTTCAGAAGGCGTATTGGTTGTTGAAGCTCAAGAAAAAAGTGGCACATTAATAACAGCCGGGCATGCTGCCAATCAAGGAAGAGAAATCTTTGCAGTGCCCGGAGGCATTAACAGCTTGTACAGCAAAGGAACCAATGCTCTTATAAGAGACGGGGCAAAAATTACATTATCAATTGATGATATTATTGAAGAAATTTTAGAATTAAAGGAAAGGGTTAAACTGCAAAATGCATTTATTGATTTAAGCACATTAACTGATGATGAAATAAGAATAATGGACAGTCTTAAATCCGGAAAAAATACAGTTGAAGAATTAAGGCAGGAAATAAAAATGGAAACCGGTGAATTGCTTGGTAATTTAACATTATTGGAAATGAAAGGTGCAATAAAAGTAAG
>JAQVRY010000024.1:0-1538 GCA_028700795.1 Tissierellia bacterium
AGCATTTGATAAAGCTCTGTTGCTTGTTCATTCAATTTTTTTGTTAGAGGAAATACTGCAGCTTTAAATGGAGATAATGCAGGATGAAGCTTTAACACAACACGGTCTGTTCCGTCTTCTAAAGTTTCTTCATTGAATGCATCAACCAAAATCGCCAGCATTACACGGTCTGTACCTAAAGATGGCTCTACACAGTATGGTATATATTTTTCATTGGTTACAGGATCCTGATAGTATAAATCCTCTCCGGATGTGTTTATATGCTGCTTTAGGTCATAATCCGTCCTGTTAGCAATCCCCCATAATTCCCCCCAGCCAAAGTGGAACAAATATTCAATGTCTGATGTACCTTTGCTGTAATGCGACAATTCAGCCTGTTCATGATCTCTGAAGCGAAGTTTTTCTTTTGTCACTCCAAGACTTAAAAGCCAATTCATGCAATATTCTTTCCAATAGTAGAACCATTCCATATCTTCACCGGGCTTGCAGAAAAACTCCAATTCCATTTGCTCAAATTCCCTTGTTCTAAATGTGAAGTTACCGGGTGTAATCTCATTTCTAAATGATTTTCCTATTTGTCCAATACCAAAAGGAATTTTCTTTCTCATTGAGCGCTGCACATTTTTAAAGTTAACAAAAATACCCTGAGCTGTTTCTGGTCTTAAGTAAAGCTCAGATTGGGAATCTTCCGTTACACCCTGGAAAGTTTTAAACATAAGGTTAAATTTCCTTATGGAAGTAAAGTTATGCGCTCCGCATTCAGGACATTTTACATTTTTTTCTGTAACATATGCTTCCATTTCATCGTTTGTCCAGCCGTCGACTATTTGTACATCGTCTGCTTTCTTCATGTAATCCTCAATAAGCTTATCAGCTCTGAACCTTGCCTTGCACTCTTTGCAGTCCATTAATGGGTCTGAAAATCCTCCAACGTGACCGGAAGCAACCCAAGTAGTAGGATTCATTAGTATTGCAGCATCCACTCCTACATTGTATGGGCTTTCCTGTATGAATTTTTTCCACCAGGCTCTTTTTATATTATTCTTAATTTCTACTCCCAAAGGACCATAATCCCATGTGTTAGCCAATCCACCGTAAATTTCTGAGCCCGGGAAAATTATTCCTCTGGATTTAGATAGTGCTACTACTTTTTCCAAGCTGTTTTTTTCTGTCTTTGCCATAATATCCTCCAATTATATAGAATGTATTAGGATGTGATTTTTCAATTTTTCTACCGGTGTTAGTGCATACAAAAAATCTTCCATCCCATATAGGGACGAAAGATTTGCTTCCGCGGTTCCACCCTATTTGATGAGTCTCCTCATCCTCTTAAATAGTAACGACTCAAAAGCTCCCTTCTTCTACACATCATTATCAGCTTTCACCTTACCTGACTCTCTGTAAATTAAAGTATAGAATACTCTTCTTTCTCAAAGTCTCTAATTTACTATAATGTAACAAAATAATCTTTTTATGTCAAGAATTACTTTTAAAATCTTTTATATCATCCTTTATGTTTTCTGCACCGGTTTTCAAAT
>JAQVRY010000024.1:1638-4199 GCA_028700795.1 Tissierellia bacterium
GTTTTCTGCACCGGTTTTCAAATCATCCTTCATGTTTTCTGCACCGGTTTTTAAATCCTGCATAGCATCTTTAACAGCATCCATTCCTTCATCAACTTTTTGTCCAAGATTTATTATTTTACCATCTGTTTGAGTTATTTCCACAGAACATTTTGCAAGAAGAGCTACGGTTATTCCGGCTGCTGACAGAAAAGGAGCAATTAAGGCACTTACTAAGCCCGCAGTAATTGGGATGTTGATAATAACATCATTATTTTTCTTAATTGTAAGTTTTGTAGCATTTCCTTTTGCTAAAATATCTTTCAATTGAGCCATTATCTGCTCACCTTTGAAAGAGCCTGATGTTCTGCCTTTTTGCTGATTTTCAATCAATATTATAGCTTCAAGCACATCTCCGTTAGCAGCTTCTAAAGCTTCTTTTGCAGTGCCGTAATCAGTATTTGTACGCTTTAAAATCTCATCAATTTTGTTTAAATCATTATTTTCCATATGAATATCCTTTCTTTTATAATAGCCTTAGAGTAGTAAAATTGTCCTTTCCGATATAATAAAACAAGAATTTTCTTATTAAGTTCATTATAGATTCGGTTACTTCAATAAAGCCAATATTTTCAAATTTTGATTTTAATATTTTATCCATAATTAGTATTTCATTATATTTTACATTTATTCCATTTCCAAATTTTACGCATTTAGAGCAAAAAACTCCTCCTTCTGTTACGGAAAATTTAGCTGCATCCTTTATTGAAGAGCCGCAGTGCAGACAATGGAGAAAATCAGGCTTGTACCCTAGCATGGCTGCCAATTTTAATTCATAAGAAGCAGTAAGCTTGTCAAAATCCTTATTGAAATTGCTCAGATGAGAAATCACGGACACTGTCATGTCAAATACTTTAGAATCAACTTCGTTTTCTTGTGCAACATAACTTATAAGCTCTAAAATATAACATGCGTTATAATAAGCATCTATATTATTATTTAAATTGTAGAAATTATCCAAAAGACTGGCAGAAGTTAATATATACATATCTTTAGATACATTGAGAGTGCATCTTGAATATGCAAAAATTTGTGATGCATTTATTAAATGTGAGTTGCTTTTTTTTGAGCCTTTTGAAATAATCTGAATTTTACCTCTTGTTCTTGATAATGCATGAAGAATTTTATCATTTTCTTTATAACTTATTTCTTTTAAAATAAGAATATCTTCCTGTATCATTTATCATACCCTAATGTTCTCAGTCTGTAATTGTCATCACGCCAATTTTCGGAAATCTTTACAAAAAGCTGTAAATTTACTTGGCTGCCCAAAAGCTTTTCTATATCTTCTCTTGCACTTTTTCCTATACCTTTTATTTTTCTTCCTTCCTTGCCTATGATAATGCTTTTGTGAGACTTTTTCTCGCATAAAATATTGGCTCTTATATCAACAAGGTCGCGGTTTTTTCTTTCCTTCATTTCTTCAATTTCAACTGCAATTCCATGCGGTACCTCTTCCTGTAAATACATAAGTGCCTTTTCTCTAACAATCTCAGAAACTATAAAGCGCTCAGGTCTGTCAGTTATATAATCTGACGGGAAATACATTGGTCCAGGTTTTAAATATTTAATTATTAATTTAACTAATGCATCAACACCAACATTATGAAGTGCAGATATTGGCATTATATCATCAAAGACATTAAACTTATCAAATTCGACTGCAATACGCATAGCAGCTTCCTGGTCAAACTTATCTATTTTGTTTATTATAAGGATTTTCTTTGCTTTAGTACCCTTAATTTTTTCAATTATAAATTCATCCCCTGGTCCCACTTTATTAAACTCATCAGTTATCATTATCAATACATCCATTTCCTCTAAGGCTGAGTTAACTTCTGTATTCATAAATTCTCCAAGCTGATTTTTCGGTTTATGAATCCCGGGAGTATCCATAAATATTATCTGCGCTTCATCATCTGTATATACTGTCCTTATTTTGTTTCTCGTAGTTTGTGGCTTATCAGACATTATGGATATTTTTTCACCGATCATATTATTCATTAAAGTTGATTTTCCCACATTTGGTCTTCCTATTATCGTTACAAATCCTGATTTAAACATATTTTTCCTTTCTTAGTCAAGGTCATCGGGTCCG
This sequence comes from Tissierellia bacterium, assembly GCA_028700795.1. Lineage (GTDB taxonomy): Bacteria > Bacillota > Clostridia > Tissierellales > Sedimentibacteraceae > Sedimentibacter. The sequence continues at coordinate 3,776 of JAQVRY010000024.1, forward strand.
AAGCTGTTAGGTAATAGCTCCTCTAAAGTATAAACATCATAATAATCTATGTTTCTTGCGCATATAACCTTTATATCTTTGCCGAATTCAGACATAAACTGCCTGCATACTCCGCAAGGAAAAGATGTTTTGCTTTCGCTTCCAACTACTGCAATTTTATAAATATCTCTGTGACCTTCAGAAATGCATTTTGAAACAGCAACTCTCTCAGCACATATGGTTGGAGTGTAAGATGCCGATTCTATGTTACAACCTGTAAATACCTTGCCGCTTCTTGTATAAACTGCAGCTCCTACTTTATAATTAGAATATGGACTGTATGACTTCTCCCTTGCCTCCATTGCAATTTTTATAAGTAATCTATCTTCCATTTTGTCCCCTTTCTTATTTTCTTGCCATTTCGAGGGCTTTAGCCCCATGTCAT
>JAQVRY010000024.1:4299-13156 GCA_028700795.1 Tissierellia bacterium
TTATAATTAGAATATGGACTGTATGACTTCTCCCTTGCCTCCATTGCAATTTTTATAAGTAATCTATCTTCCATTTTGTCCCCTTTCTTATTTTCTTGCCATTTCGAGGGCTTTAGCCCCATGTCATTCTGAACGCTTTCGCCCTATGTCATTCTGAACGCATGTGAAGAATCTCATCTTTAAAACCTGAGATCCTTCGCTATCGCTCAGGATGACAAAAAATATTTCTATGACACATTCCTATTCACCATGTCATAACTAATTCTATTTTATTGTTATCCTATCAAGGCTGTTAACAACCTGTATCCATGTGTTACCCGGGTTCAATACCAGCTCTTCATCACCTGAATAGAACCTAAGCTTATCTTTTTCTGAAGCCTTTTCCCATGTTATTGGGATGCTTTCACCGTTTGTAATATAAATACCATTCCCTTGGCCGATAGTCCCTAAGAACAATCTTCCCTCATTATCCAATACTGTTTTGGATGTTTCTATTGCAATAATATTTTTTGCAGTTATTTGCTTTTTATCCAATTCATCAATATGTTCTTCTTCATCCTTAAATCTTAAATATAAACTGTTTTCTTCTTCATATATGTAGTCTGTAGTATTATAATCGTTATATACTATATTTACTTCTTTTGCAGAATTGATGTCAAAGTTTTCAGATAATATTTCATCCTTTTCTTTGAACATATATCCTTCATATTCAGCTTCAGTTCTGTATCCGTAATATTCAGCTTCATCTCTTATTGACTCCAATGTTGTGTACATATTGTGAGGAGCATATTTTCCTGTATCATTGTACCTCCACATGGCTCCGGAATACAGTCCGTCCACATCTGCAGCACTGAGCCTTCTAATTTCTGCAAAAGCATCTTCGCTTCCTCCCACATGCACAAATATTCCGTCGTATTCAAGTGCATAGTAAATTAGGTAAGGTCTGGCACTTCGCACAGGTCCTATTCTTTCAGGCTCTTTTGCAAGAAATATACATAGATATCTAGTAAAAGGATGCTCTACTTCAACTTCATAAACGATTTCAGCCTGGCTCAAACCTGCCTGCCATCTTGCCCTCGGGTGATTGTCAATTGATACTGCCACAGGTCTTTTAGACAATTCCTCCGGATAATATCTTAATCCATCCAATTGTGAAACTACCATGTTTGGGTCAATTTCTTCTTCTATTTCTTCCGGCTCATCTTCAATTTCCGGTACTATTTTTTCCGGTTCTTCAACTTCAGGTGTATCTACTGTTTTAGCTGCACATCCGCTAATAAAAAGCAAAAATATTATTAAGACGACAATTCTAGTTTTCACGTCTTCCCCCTTGGATGAATTATTTAAATATATTTAATTCCTTCATAATTTCTTTTTCTTTTTCCCTCATATCACCTTTTTCATCACTGTTCATATGATCATATCCTAAAAGGTGCAGCATACTGTGTACGGTCAAATATATCATTTCTCTTTCCAGACTGTGATTATAATCATTAGCTTGTTCTATTATTTTTTGCGTAGAAATAACAATGTCTCCAAGAATGACAACACCGTCAAATTCTTCATTCATGGGAAAAGATAAAACATCTGTTTCACAGTCTACATTTCTATATTCACTGTTTAACTCTTTAATTTCCTCATTGGTAACAAATGAAACGCTTACTTCAAAATCTCCATATTGCTCTTCTTTAGTTAAAACTGTTTCAACAGCCTTTATTATTGCAGCTTCATTGACATTGGTGATTTCCATCACATCCTGCCTGTCATCAAACAATACACTTATCATTTTTTGTTTGCCTCATGTTTTTCATATGCTTTTACAATATCTTGAACCAATTTGTGTCTTACTACATCGGCAGTGTGGAAAAACATAAAGCCTATATCCTCCACTTCCTTTAAAATTTGAATTACAGACTTGAGTCCTGATTTCTTGCCCTCAGGAAGGTCTATTTGAGTTATATCCCCCGTTATTACGGCTTTTGAGCCGTAGCCCAAACGTGTCAAAAACATTTTCATTTGCTCATTTGTGGTGTTTTGGGCTTCATCTAATATAATGAAGGATGAATCCAAAGTACGACCTCTCATATATGCCAATGGAGCAACTTCTATCAATTGTTTTTCAACATTTTTCATAAAGGTTTCAATTCCCATTATATCAAATAGGGCATCATAAAGAGGCCGTAAATAAGGGTCTACTTTATCCTGCAGATCTCCGGGCAAAAATCCAAGCTTTTCCCCCGCTTCTACTGCAGGACGTGTAAGTATTATACGCTCAACTTCTTTTTTTCTGAATGCATTAACTGCACAAGCAACAGCCAAATATGTCTTGCCTGTTCCTGCAGGACCGATTCCAAATGTTACATCTTTGGAGTTTATCATATCAACATATCTTTTCTGCCCTACTGTCTTAGGTTTAATAATTCTTCCTGATGCAGATGTTACGATTACTTCTTTTAAAATCTGGTTATAATTGATTTCTGAGTTTGATTTATTTGCTTCAATTAAATAAACAACCTTTTGATCGCTTATTTCACCTTCAGCACGTATTGTATTTAAAATATCCCTTAGTATCTTTGCAACAGCTTCCGAGCTTTCCTTCTCTCCGGTTATCTTTAAAGCTCCGTTCCTCACTAAAATATTAATATCATAGTAACTTTTAATAATTTTTATATTTTTATCATGAATTCCCAATAATTTAATTAATTCATCTTCATTTGCTATTAAAACATTTTGCTCGAATAAATCCATTATCCCTCCATATTTTCTTCAGTCTGTTCTTCTATAGGAAAAATTCTTATCTTTTCTCCTATATCTTCAATTACTTCTATTTGTGCTATTAAATAATAAAATTCATCATCCTCTGAAAAGTTTATGTTTGATTTTAGAATTCTGCTGTCATCATCGCACCTTTCTAAAAGTTCATCATACATTGCGACTTTCATTTTGTTTTGTGCAGTACTTTTATCTATTTCAATTTCCTTTATCTCTTCTTCATAGTATGCACCTATTAAAATGCTAATATCAGTTATATTTGAAAGAATCGGCACTTTTATTACGCTTTCTCTATAATCATAGTATTCATAAGGGTCTTTGTCACCTATTATTTTAATACTTTTTTCATTAATTTTCAAGTAATAAACAGATTTACTTTTATTTGTAGATACATTCACGCTTCTAATTTTTTCTTCCTTCATTTCAAAATTATAATATGTTTTTCCATAAATAATGCCGTCGGAAGGTACCATCATAAATTCATCAGAATTTTTATTCTTAACTATACCCATAATCAATGTTTGCCCTTCATAAACAACGTCCCCCTCCTTAACCACAGGCTGACCGCTTTTAGCAATTACCTTGTTTATTATGGCATTTTTCACTGATATGATGCTGCTTGGCTCATTGCTTTTAACTTCAGTAGGTTCAGCTTCCTTTTCTCTTACAAAAATAATTAATTTTGAGCCTTCCACAAAAACTTCAACAAATTTATATTCAAAGTTATTATAAATCAGCGTTTCTAATTGTTTTGCTTTTATACGTGAAATGGAAACAGGAATTTTTATTTGATTTTCTTCTAAAAGTGCAAGTACCTTATTGGTATTTGACTGATTGGTTCCTACAATTTCAACATCCCATATCATGGAGGTTAACAAATACAGAGATATTATCAATATCAAGACTCCTATGGAAAATCCTTTTCTGAATTTGACTTTATTAAGCTTGAGTAAAAATCCCTTTTTGCTTACAGGTTTAACTATTTCATTAATTAATTCAAAGTTTTTTATATAATCTTCATAAGATATTTTAAACTTTATTCCTTTGCCTTTCTTTTCTACATCCCATACTGTAATGTTTCTTCTTCGGAGTATATTCAAGAGCTTTTCTGAGTTCTTGTCATCCGAACGGATAACCACATAGCCTCTTATTAAATACATCAGCTTGAATATGAACATGACTACTCCTTCATACTAAATATTATTTCTTTGATATTCCCCTTTACTATTACTTTGTAATTATTGATTTCTTCTATCTTAAATTTAGACCCTTTAATTGTTATGTCTTGGTCGTTCGTTTTTACACTTACCATTTTTTCATCATAAACTGTTATTCCTAAATGGTTTTCTATTATAACCTTTTTATTTCCGTGCATTCTCAGTTCAAAATTATCTGATAATGCATTGTTAGGTATTTCCAGCTCATCGGCCAATTTACTTCTGAAATTGTTAAACTTGCTCATCTTCCCCTCCCCGGTAAATTATTTGTCTTAATTATTCTTGTTATAATAAATTATGCAGGTCGTGACAAGTCTATGAAAATTAAAAAAGAACCCTTTTCGGGTTCGGAGGTGTTAATACAAGGTACAAGCTTATAAGCCCATACTGTAGAACAAAAAACCGTGTTATAATTGTTTTATACGAATAAAAGATCTGTATTTAATTTACGGGATTCACAATCTTATAATAGGATTTAGCGGTAAGCTTGTACATGACACCGTAAATAGCAACAAAAAATAATATAGTTCCAATGGTACAGCCTATAAACAGTTTAATATTTGTAAGGTTTAATACTGCAAGAATTTCTCGTATAATATCGAAGGCAAAGGCAATATGAACAACCGCCAAGCATATAGGCAGGTAGAATATAGTAAGTATTTGGTTCTTTATAACTTTTTTTACTTCCCCATTGCTCATGCCAACATTCTTCATTATTACAAATCTGTTTCTGTCATCATAGCCTTCGGAAATTTGTTTGTAGTAGATTATAAGGACTGTTGCTAACAAAAATAATACTCCTATGAAAATCCCTATAAAGAATAAGCTTCCAAAAATACTAAGCGCATCTTGTTTGGATGTATAAATATCCTGAACTGTAGTTACATGTGGTATGTCTGCACCATGTAAAGCATTCCTAAGAGTGCTGCAAAACTCCTCCTTGTCAGATTGATTGCCCCTAATATTAAAATTATAGTTGTATACAACAGGTATGTTGCCATATTTGTCATATTCCGTTTCCTGCCTCATGATGCTTATTGCATCTCTGATATTGAGCAAATGGTTAAAATCCGGTACAATCATATAGATGTAATTATATACTTTACTTATATTTTTTTCTAATTCTTCATCTATATTATTTGGCTTTGATACTTTTTCTATTTTATACAAATAGTCATCAATAGCAATACTTTCCATCAAACTATATTCTTCTATATTTGAAAACAAATAAGTTGAATTGTCGTATAATTCATTAATATTGTCACCATCAGCAGCTATAGACTTATAATCTTTTAGCGTTATGAAATATAAATAAACTAAGCTGTCCATTTCACTATACTCCTGTATAAAGCTTCCATTGTCTATACTTCCCGCCGTTTTAAATGAGTAGTATCCTTGTACATCTTGTACTTCAACATTATATTTAAGGGCATGATTTTCAATTGTTGTTTCTATTAAATCCGGGTCATAATTGTAACTCATATTATATTTTTCATCTTCTTCCGGCATATAGGTATAATTAGTTATGACATCACTTGGAAATCTTGTACGCATTATATCCTCAATGCCTATATAAAGGGAAATTGTAGAAGATAATACAACCAACACGGCAGTGCTCAATATGCATATATTTGCGAGTCCCACAGCATTTTGCTTCATTCGGTACATCATACCTGAAACAGTGATAAAATGAGTTTTATGATAATAGTATTTCTTATTTTTTTTCAAAATTTTAAGCATTGCAATGCTTCCGCTCATAAAAAGCAAGTAAGTTCCTGCTATTACAAAAATAACTGCCACAAAAAACACAGACATAGCCTGAACAGGATTCTCTGTAGTTACAGCAAGATAATATCCCATGGACAAACATATTGCACCTAATATGGCAGATAACCACTTTGCTTTTGGCTCTCTTTCACCCACATTGCTTCCTCGCAGCAATTCTATTGGATTTAATTTTTTAAGTTTTAAATTATTATATAAAATAATTACTAAAAAAATTGATGAAAATATTATTGATGTTAAAATTATTCCGGTAACAGAAATACTAAAATTAAATGAAGGACTTAATTCCAGCAAGTTTAACAAAACTAAAAACATCAGCTTTGAGAATAGCAATCCTCCAAGCAATCCTCCCAACAAACTTATGCCACCGGTGAATATAATTTCCCAAAACAATATCCTGCCAATATGTTTCTTTTCCATTCCCAATACACTGTACAACCCCAGTTCCTTGTTTCTTCGTTTAAGCAAAAAACCGTTTGTGTAGAATATTACAAGCACTGAAAAAATTCCGCATACCCAAAGTCCTAATCCCAATACAGTTCTCATAGTATTTCCACCATAAAATATTGCATCTGAAGCCTGGTCGCTAATTGAAAACAACATATAAAATAATGCTATCATCGTTCCACAAGACAATCCAAAGGGAAAAAATGTAGTTTTGTTCTTCTTAATATTGTTAACTGCCAACTTTAGATATATTGATTTATTCATGCAAATCACCGCCTGCAAGCAAGACTGTAAGTGCATTGGAAATTTTCAAATACATTTCATCATTTGTCATATTACCTCTATAGATTTGGTGATATATCTCACCATCCTTTATAAACAGCACTCTAGCTGCATGACTTGCAGCACGCACACTGTGGGTAACCATAAAAATAGTTTGACCATCCTTATGAATATGAGAAAAAGTATTTAGCAGTTCTCCCGTAGATTTAGAATCCAACGCTCCCGTAGGCTCATCCGCCAAAAGAATATCAGGGTTTGTTATAATTGCCCTTGCTATGGCGGTTCTTTGTTTTTGACCTCCTGAAACTTCATAGGGATATTTATTCAAAATATCTGTAATACCTAATTTTACAGCAATAGGTTTTAATTTATCATTCATTCCCTTGTATTCTTTACCTGCTAATACAAGGGGAAGATATATGTTATCCTCAATAGAAAATGTATCTAAAAGATTAAAATCCTGAAATACGAAGCCTAAATGCTCTCTTCTAAATCTTGCTAATTCATTTTCATTAATTGATACTGTGTTTTCTCCATTTAGGAATACTTCTCCAGATGTAGGTCTGTCCATAGATGCTAAAATATTTAGCAAAGTGGTCTTTCCCGAACCGGATTCACCCATAATTGCGACATATTCTCCCTTTTCTACGGAAAAGCTTATGTTTTTTAATGCTGTAACCTTGTTTCCGCCAAATCTGGTGGTATAAACCTTCTTTAAATTATTTACTTTCAATAGTGACATAAATTTCCCTCCGTTCCTTTCTTTCTTGTTTAAGTTTAACTAAAAAAGAAACACTCTGCCATAGACCTACCTTACAATATAATAATAAACCTTACAATTTTGTAAGGTTAGAGATTGTAGCAGTGCACTTCCTTGGTAAGGAAGAGGTCAAATCTATTTCTGCTTTTGTCCCAACTCCCGGCTGAGAATAGATTTTTATATTGTGATTTAATTTGTCTAAAATTTGCTTTGAAAGATAAAGACCTATACCTGTTGCCTTTTTATCCATTCGTCCTGTATACCCCGTAAATCCTCTTTCAAAAATTCGCGGGATATCTTCTCCCGAAATCCCTATTCCGGTATCCTCAATGACTAATGTTTTGTCAGGAACAACATATATTGAGATACTTCCCTCATCCGTATATTTTAAAGAATTTGAAAGTATTTGCTTTATTACAAACAGAAACCATTTCTCGTCTGTAACAACTGTTGTGTCAAATTCATCTAAATTAAGTGAAATTCCTTTGCTGATAAAAACTTTGGAATAATATTTAACCCCCTGCTTTACAATTTGTATCAATGAATATTCTTTCAAAAGCAAATCTGAATTCATCGTGTCAAGTCTCATAAATTGCAGTGTAGTATCTACATACCTTTCTATTTCAAATAACTGCTCTTTAATTTTATATTTTTCATCGTTACTAAGTTCATTTAGAAGCAAACTTGCAGCTGTTATGGGAGTTTTCATCTGATGTGCCCACAATGTAATATATTCACTCATATCAGTATATTTTTGGTTATTCTCAGACAGTCGCAACCTGTTGTATGTCATCAGTACATTTAGTAAATTTTGATAATCTTCTTCTATCAAAGATTCAGGCTTAGGAAGGTTTTTAAGTGTGATTTCTATATGGCTAGAAATATCAACCCTATACCAGTGGTACTTGCAATACCTGTAAAAATTGAAAGCGGCATATATTATCCATAAAACCATACATATTATTGCAGGATACAGGGCGATTTTTACAGAAATGTGGTTAAGCTTAAAAATTAAAGCAAAAATAAAAACAGACACAAAATACATAATAATGTCTAATTTTTGCTCTTTTAAATATGAATTTATCAATGAGCCTACATGTAACGATTTTGACTTATTCATTCCTTTATCCCCCTATACCAAATACCCCATACCCTTTTTGGTAGTAATATAGTCATTTACTCCGATTTGGGATAATTTTTTTCTAATACGTGTTAAATTAACAGTCAATGTATTTTCGTCTATAAAACTATCGCTATCCCAAAGATGTATCATAATTGTATCCCTTGAAACCATTTCACCGGCATTCTCCATTAAAAGCTGTATAATTTTAAATTCATTTTTCGTAAGCTCTATACTTTTATCTCCGTTGGAAATTTCCGTATTGGAAAGATTAAGCATAACTCCCTTATGCTCTATAACATTAATATTTGTCTTTAAAAAAGAATAGCTTCGTCTGAGAAGAGCATTAATTTTTGCCGTAAGCACTGTTAAGTCAAAAGGTTTGGATATGAAGTCATCTCCACCCATATCCATTGCCATTACAATATTCATTTTATCGTCAGCAGAAGAAATAAATATAATGGGAATCTTAGT
>JAQVRY010000024.1:13256-18365 GCA_028700795.1 Tissierellia bacterium
TAATTTTTGCCGTAAGCACTGTTAAGTCAAAAGGTTTGGATATGAAGTCATCTCCACCCATATCCATTGCCATTACAATATTCATTTTATCGTCAGCAGAAGAAATAAATATAATGGGAATCTTAGTAAACTTACGAATTTCGTTGCACCAATAGAAACCATTATAAAACGGTAATGTTATATCCAGTAGTATCAGCTCCGGTTTAAATGTTGTAACCTCACTGATAACTTCCTTAAAATCAGTTACACAATGAACCCGGTACTCCCACTTTTCTAAATGCTTTTTGATAGATTCTGCGATTATTTTATCATCTTCTATAATTAAAATTTTATAATTACTCATGATTTTTCTCTCCATTGTAATTACATTAGTTGCCCAATTTTCCATTAGCTGAACGTTCTAACTATCAACAATTTCCTTCATAAACATATTTAAGCTTTCTTCTTGCTATATTGGCTAGTTTGTAAATCTTTTTTACCTCTGCAGGTGTTTTTTCTTTCATTTTATAATTAGGAAAAAAATTTGTGCAGTATTTTTATCTATTTCAATTTCCTTTATCTCTTCTTCATAGTATACACCTATTAAAAAGCTAATATCAGTTATATTTGAAACAATCGGCTTGCGACAAGGGGACGGGGGTACTGTCATAATTAACAAAGTCCTCCGTCTATTGCCATAATGTAAATTATTCAAGAAAATTAACATTAATCAGATCTGCTTAAGTAAATCTATCCAAGGGCAATTATCATTAATGGGTAACTATTCACCTATGATTTTTACCAATACTCTTTTTGCTCTTTTCCCATCAAATTCACCATAAAATATCTGTTCCCATGTACCAAAGTCTAACTTCCCTTCAGTTATGGATACGACAACTTCTCTTCCCATAATTGTTCTCTTTAGATGAGCATCCGCGTTATCTTCATATCCATTATGCAGATATTGGTCATAAGGCTTTTCAGGAGCAAGTCTTTCTAAGAAAACTTCAAAATCCCTATGTAATCCGGATTCATTGTCATTTATAAAAACACTGGATGTTATGTGCATAGGATTGCAGAGTAGCAAACCTTCTTTAATACCACTTTCGATTAAACATTCTTCTATTTGTGGAGTAATATTTATAAATGCTCTTCGATTTTTTGTATTAAAAGTTAATACCTTTCTATAAGATTTCATACATGCCTCCTGACATATTATATATTTATTTGATATTACGAAAAATTGTTAATCAAATAAGAATATTTCTTCAATAGGAGCATTTACCGCTCATGCAATTATTCTTAAATTGACGTGAGTTAATCCTTCTTCCACCATTTCTCCAAGGTTAAGTTCAATTAAGTCACCGCCATACTCGTCTTCAGCATATACAGTAGTATTCATTATTAAATTAAAAACTGATACTGCTTCATCATATCTGAAATCATTCATACAATCATGGGCAAATACTGCCGCATCCCCGATGATCTCTCCTATTTCCTCATTGTCCTCGTATTCCCATATCCAGTCACTATCCCAATATCCATAAGTATAATCTTCATATCCCTGAGGTGAAAAACATAATTCTCTATTTTCAATTTTTTCAAATATATTCGATATTTCAATTAACTTATTGTTCACTTTTTCATCTGTCATCAGTTTTTTATATCGGAGCTTTTCATTATTTTCTTTCACTTCTATTTGATTACAACAATCATTAAGCAACAAAAGAAATGCTTCTCTCTTGTTTTCAGGCGTTTTTCTTGCAACATTATGCAAGCAGTTTCTTAATTCGGGAAGACTCATATTATTCATAATTTCATCTGATTTTTCAATAAATTCTTTTTGATTCATTCTGCCTCCTACGCTACCTTTTTATTTATTAGTGTGCCAAAACTTCATCATTCGCACCAGCCCCTCAATGTATCTAACTCAAATGTCCATTGGAGTGTTATTAATTTTTCTTTACTTAATCAAAGGTAGTTTAGATTCCGAATAATTTAAAAAATATTTATATCCGCAGCCGGTATTAAATAATACTATCAATAAAATAAACAACCTAAGAAATCGCTTTATAATCATCTATTATCTCCTACATGTAAAGAGATTAAATTGTTTCTTAACTTACTTGTATTATATCAATTATGTATCAAAGTATCAATTGCATTATTTAGATTTAAAATTAGAATTGTTAATCAAAGTCTTATACTATGTTGAACCATGACAAGGGCATGACAAGGGCATGACAAGGGGACGGGGTTGCTGTCAGTTTTCTTCATACGATGTAGCTTTTTTCATATACAATTTGACTTGATAATCTAAAGAAATTAGTGTATAATATCTTTAGATTAGATGAGGAGGTTGATTTTATGCCAAATATTAAATCCAGCACGGATTTAAGGAATAATTATAACGAAATTTCAACATTCTGCCATGAAAACAGAGAGCCTGTCTATATTACCAAAAATGGGCAAGGTGATTTGGCCGTTATGAGCATTGAGACATATGAAGTGCTCAATGGCAAGCTCGAACTTTATCGCCTGCTTGATGAGGGAAAAGCGGCCACAATAGATGGCAGGAAGCGTTCGCTTGAAGATGTCATGAAAGACATTCGGCAGGAGATAGCTGATGGAAAAATATAGGGTTGACATATCGGAACCCGCAGAGAATGACCTGCGCAACATTGTTCGATATATTTCCGCACAACTATCGGCACCCATAACTGCATTGAAAATGATGGATATCATTGAAGAAGCCATCGGTGGGTTGGCGGTCATGCCACAAAAATGTCCTTTCGTAGTTGATGAACGGCTTGCAATGCTAGGATATCACAAGTTGCCCGTCAAAAATTATATTGTCTTTTTCACCATAGATGAAAAATTAAAAGTCGTTGATATAGAGAGAATTCTATACGCAAGGCGTAATTGGCGACATATTCTGTGATGATTGTACTTTATTTATATCATGACAAGAGTCATGACAAGGAGTGTGGTAGTATATGAAAAAAAAGTATTTAATTGTTTTTTCTTTACTGATTATATCTTCAATCCACTCAACATAAGAGTTTACTTTCATCTAATGGCATATTATAATTTTTTAACCTTTATAAAGGTATCAATATGCTCAAAATTTCAAGTATTGTGTGAATTAATAATGAATTCATCTCCGTTTTCGACACATTAATTGATATTTCGAGCATATTTGACCTGTAAATTAACATTTTATAACAACAAAACCACACAAAACTTGAAATTTTGAACATTTATCTATAACTGTTATTAATGTTGTAACCCAAGCTGTCGCACATGATTTTATTACTTTGTTTATATTATAACTTATAGGATTTAGTTTTTCTACCAATAGTTTTTTGTTGTCTTCAATAAATTCATTGCTGAGCCATGTCCCACAAAACGAGATGTCAGCAACCCCGTCCCCTTGTCATTCCCTTGTCATTAAAAAAGAACCCTGAGGGTTCTTTAACTACTTTATATATTTAGCCACAATTTGATTGACATGTTTTCCATCAGCTTTGCCTTTTACTTTAGGCATTATGAATGCCATTAGCTTGCCCATGTCTTTTTTGGACTGAGCACCTGTTGATTCAATCGCTTCTTTCACGATTAAATCAAGGGCTTCATCTGACAGTTGAGGCGGTAAATATTCTAATAGTATTTGGATTTCTTCATTAGTTAGATCAATAAGATCTTGTCGATTGCCTTTTTCAAAGTCAGATATTGAGTCTTTTTTCTGTTTAATCTGTTTAGCTATTATATCTACTATTTCAGGATCGGATAATTCTATTCTTTCGTCTACTTCTCTTTGTTTAATAGCTGCTCTGACCATTGTAACAGTGTTTTTTTTGACTTTGTTTTTAGACTTCATGGACTGTTTTAAGTCTTCCATGAGTTTCTCTTTTAAAGGCATACTTTCACCTTCTTATCTTGCTTTTTTATTTTTCTTTCTACGAGCTGCTTCAGCCTTCTTTTTACGCTTTACGCTTGGCTTTTCATAATGCTCTCTTTTTCTTACTTCAGACATAACGCCTGTAAGTGCACATTGTCTTTTAAATCTTCTAAGAGCATTATCTATAGACTCGTTTTCTCTTACTTTTACCTCTGTCATTTTACTTGCTACCCTCCCCTCGTCATCTACTACTAGTTGTCCTAGGACATTAGTGAGTTTGAAATAGCATTTATTATTATATAACATAGAATAAGTAAATGCAAGTAGTTTATGCTAACGATTCAGATAATTTCTTTCCGCCTAAAATATGAAAATGCAAATGTTGTACTGATTGACAGCCATCCTTGCCGCAGTTGCTTATCACTCTGTAGCCTGAATCCTTAATACCCTCTGACTCTGCAATTTTATTAATTGCTTCAAAAATCTCTGCTATTATATGGCTGTTTTCCTTTGTAATTTCATTTATTGAAGATATGTGAGCTTTTGGTACAGCTAATATATGTACAGGAGCTTGAGGAGCTAAGTCTCTGAAAGCCACCATGTATTCATTTTCAAATACAAACTGAGACGGTATTTCTTTGTTTGCAATTTTGCAAAATATGCAATCCATTGTTTCACCTCACCCTACTAATTTATTCACTCAATAAATAATCGTTCCTTATTCCTTTAACATGAACGTTTATTATTTCATTTTTAACATTTATATCACTTTTTAACAATACTTTCAAGTAATTTGTTGTATAACCTTCATATATATTATCATTCTTTTCAGTTTCTATCAATACTGACAGGTCTTTGCCTATAAATTCCTTCATAAATTCATTTGAAACACTTTCGCCTAATTCAATAAGAACTTTGCTTCTTTGCGCCTTCACCGGCTCGATAACTTGGGGTTTCATTTCTGCAGCCTTGGTGCCTTCACGTATGGAATATTTGAAAACGTGAATTCGAGAGAATCTTATTTTTTTCACAAATTCAATGGTTTCATTGAATTCCTCATCAGTTTCTCCCGGAAAACCTACAATAATATCCGTTGTAATACCGGATTTAGGCATAAATTTTCTTATTATTTCAACATTGTTTTTATATTCTTCTGTTGTGTATTTTCTGTTCATTCTTTTTAAGACACTGTCGCTGCCGCTTTGCAGAGACAAATGAAAATGATCGCA
>JAQVRY010000112.1 GCA_028700795.1 Tissierellia bacterium
AACAAAGCCTATTTCGCTTGCACCTGCTGTTCCCGGTGTAGGTATAAAAGATACTGCCATGTATAAAAATGACTGCAGACATATTATGTCAATTATATTTGATTCATTTAAATTAAAAGATTTGTAAACAAAGTAAGTAATACTGAAAAATACTGTAATCTGTATGACAGTTATTACAAACATTTTTGTTGTGTAAGAGTAATCTTCCTTTAACTTGCTGATGCTGTCTTTGTATTCTGATATAAATCTTTCAGTTTTATTCATCAGCTTATTAACATCCTTTACAATATGCAATTTATATAAAAGATTTAAGAAAAAACTGCATAATTTCAATAAAACCTGCTGATTAAAAGCTATTAATACGATTGCACTGAGCATAACCGTGTTAATTGTTAAACCTGTGATTATAAAAGCAGATGCACCGTTATTAATATTAGTCAATAGCTTTATTTTATAAACTGCAAGTAAAAAAGAATAAATAGTTACGCCGATTTGAAAAAGCAAAAATTTGCTGATAAGAATTGCTGTTCCATTGCTTAGGGAAATATCACTGTCTTTGAGAACATACAGCTGTACCGGCTGCCCTCCTGAAGCTAATGGTGTAATATTGCTATAATACTGTCCAATCATTGTAACCTTCACTGCCAGCCAAAATGTGCCTAAACCTCTTTTGTGTTCGGTAAATTTTGTAATCAGCAAATAAATCATTGCAGCTTCTAATAACCAAAAAATGAATATAAACGCTAATGCAATTATAATGTAAACTTTATTTATTTTATTTATTATTTCAAATAAGTTAAATAAATCATCATCTTTAAACAGTATTACAAGCATTACCAAAGCAGATAGAATGATGAATGCCATACTAAAAGATTTTTTATACTTTTTTAACATTTTAGATTACCTCATGGATAACTGAGTCAATAGATAAATGATTGTAATTTAAAGACTTTTTCATTTTTTTAATATTATTATTGTAATATTTAATAATATCCGAATTATTAATATTATAATTTAATATTAATGGCAAATTTTCAAGATCTTCTATAACAATACCAATTTTATTCTTCTTGATAAATTCAATATTTCCTTTTTCCTGACCAATGTTTGAATTCAATACTATTAAAGGAAGCTCCTTATTAATGGCTTCAAATATTGTTACTCCTCCCGGTTTTGTCACAATATAAACCGACTCATCCATCATTTCATTTAAATTGTTTACAAACCCATAGACTTCTATATTGGAATATTGTAAATCCGATAATTTCTTGTACAATTTTTCGTTTCTGCCTGTAACAATCTTTATCTTATAGTCATTATATTCATTAAGTTTATCAAGTAAATCTTTTGAGATATGATCAATTCCGCTGAGCACAATTAAAATTGTATTTTTTTGGCGGACAGAAAATATATTTTTATTCATAAATCTTTTTTTAACAGGAATACCGGTTACAAGTATTATTTTTTTATCTACTCCCTTACCTATTAACTTATATTTTATTTCATCTGTAGGTACTAAATACATATTTGTGCCTTCATAAATCCACTCCCAGCTGTCAACAACATCAGTGATTACGGTAATCAAATTAACATCATAGTTATATTCTTCCTTTACTTTGGCAACAATGCCTGAACATAATGGAAATGTGCTGATGATAATCTTAGGTTTTTCAATTTCTAAATATTCATGTAATTTTTTATAAAATAGATTGCTGATAACATTATCTATTATATTGTTTTTATAATTTGCCTTTATATCATATAATGTATTATATACCAATGGATAGCTTTCTGTCAGTTCAGAGTAAACCTTTGAACTGACAGCTTTCACTTTTGGATTTACTATTTCCAAAAAATCTTCAATATCTACTTTTGCATTTTTATATTCTTCTTCAATTTGTTCCTTTAAGGCATTAGAAACGCTCTTATGCCCCATCCCAAAGGATGCTGTCAATATCAAGATGTCAGTCATGTAAATGCTCCTTTCTTCATATGTTATTAATTTTTTTATTGCCATAATTTTAGTATACGATTAATTACTTAATTTAAAAATAAAATTATATTAATTTTTGGTTAAAATATTTAAATGATTAGTTTTCACCATTAGAGAATCTTGTCAATATAATTATACCCATTCGCAAAATATTCTAAACCATAATAAAAGTCATATAAATTAAATTTACATGGCTTTTATGATGATGTATAATTATCTTAATGATATTTCTAACCCAAATTCCAGAAATGATTTAAAGGTCCTCTTCCTTTTCCTAAATTTATGCCTGAGCTTATAGCGCCGGTTATATATTCCTTCGCATTTAATATGCTTGTTTTGACATCATTTCCTTCTGCTAAATTACATGCAATTGCTGAAGAAAGCGTACAGCCTGTTCCATGTGTATTTGGATTATTTAATTTTTCCTGCTCATACCATATAAATTCACCATTTGCATATAATAAATCATCACTGCTTGAAGTTAAGTGTCCTCCCTTAATGAGTATATATCCCGAGTAATTCTCGGAAATTTTTACTGCTGCTCTTTGCATATCTTCTTTGCTGTCAATTTCAAGACCACTCAGCACCTGAGCTTCCTGTATGTTGGGTGTTATTAAGGTTGCCAAAGGAATTAACTTATTTATCAGCATCTCTATTGCATCATCCTTAAAAAGCTTGCCTCCGCTTGTTGCAACCATTACAGGGTCAAGCACTATTCTTTCTGCATTGTATTCAATCAACTTGTCTGCAATAACAGAAATGATTTCCTTATTTGAAACCATTCCGATTTTTATTGCATCAGGATAAATATCCGTAAAAACCGCATCCATCTGTTGAGCAACAAATTCCGGCGTTGATTCAAACACACCGTATACTCCTGTTGTATTTTGAGCTGTTAATGCTGTTATAACACTCATTCCGTATATTTTGTGGCTGGTCATTGTTTTTAAGTCGGCCTGTATGCCTGCTCCTCCGCTTGAGTCAGAACCGGCTATAGTTAATACCTTTTTCATATTACCCCTCTTTATTCTATTATTTGTTTTGCTAACTTCAAAAGTTCAGCCGCTGCAGCCTTTATATCGTCCTGTGCAAAAATTGCTGATACAGCACATATTCCCTCAATGCCTGTACCGGCAAGCTGAAGTGCATTATCTTTTGATATTCCTCCGATTGCAACGACAGGTATATTTACTGTGTTGCATATTTCCTTTAATGTTTCAAGTGAAACTGAATTTGCATCAAGTTTTGTTGAAGTATTGAAAACCGCACCCACTCCTATATAATCCGCACCGCTTTGCTCGGCTTTAACAGCTTCTTCCACTGTACCTGCAGAAAGACCGATTATTTTATCAGCTCCTAATTTTTCTCTTGCTGTTTTTATTTCTTCGTCGCTTTGACCGATATGTGCTCCGTCAGCACCGACCTTAACTGCTATATCTACATTGTCATTGATTATAAATGGAATATTATATTTGTCGGTTACTGCCTTAACATCTATGGCAGTTTTTAAAAATTCTTCATAGCTTAAATTCTTTTCCCTAAGCTGAATGAAAGTCGCTCCTCCTTGTATTGCTTCTTCTACGGCTTCGGTTACAGTTTTTCCCTTTAGCCAGGCTCTTTCAGTAATTGCGTATAAAAGCAATGAGCTACTGTCTTGTTTCAAATTTCGCACCTTCCTTCAACATTTCATCATCAATTTTACTCATAAAATCTATTAAATGTGACCTAAACATGGACGTTCCTTCATCATTTTTTTTCATTTTTTCATATGCTAATTCACCGCTCAACCCCATTATGCATACAGCTGCTGCTGTGGCATCAATAATATTGTCCTTATTAGCACCGCAGTAGGCACCGATTGTTGACGAAAGCATACACCCTGTCCCTGATATTTTACCCATCATTGGATGTCCGTTTCGAATAATATATGTTTTTGTACCATCAGAAACAATATCTATTGCTCCTGTAACAGCAACCACCAAAGACATCCTTTCAGATAATAACTTAATATACTCAATAACTTCGGTTAAATTTTCTTCATTAATTGAGTCAGCTACATCAGCATCGACACCTCGTGCTCCCTTTGCATCAGTATTTCCTAATGCTTTGATTTCTGACATATTACCTCTTACAACAGCAAACTTCACTTCATTCAACAATCTGAATGCAGTATCCGTTCTAAGCTTTGAGGCTCCTGCTCCTACAGGATCAAGTATAACGGGTATATTAAGCTCATTTGCTTTTTTCCCTGCCTTAATCATGGATTCGATAACTCTTGAATTTAATGTACCGATATTTAATACCAATGCACTGCTTATGGATACAATTTCTTCTACCTCTTCAACATCATCAGCCATTATCGGTGAACCTCCGCAAGCTAACAATACATTTGCACAATCATTTACAGTAACATAATTAGTGATATTGTGTACCAATGGTGTATTATTCTTCACATTTTTAATAATTTTTGAAAACATAGCAGCTCCTTTTAATAAAAAATATACTGCCAGTAAAGTCAGTATATTGCGATCGTTTATATTCCCTACGCCGGCATTACCCGAATCAGGTACGGTCGAAACACGTGTTTCCTCTCAGCCTTCACAAGCTCCCGATATCCA
>JAQVRY010000113.1 GCA_028700795.1 Tissierellia bacterium
GAAGGGGGACACCTTCAATGTCGGTTAAGTCTTTGAAGATAGCATTAAAGGAATGTCCCCGTTGAGAAGGGGAGAGTTATGAGAGAAAAATATGTTCTTGCATTAGATCAAGGAACAACAAGCTCAAGGGCAATACTTTTTGACAGAAACGGCAGAATTGTTAATATATCCCAAAAAGAATTTACTCAAATTTATCCCGCTCCCGGCTGGGTTGAGCACAACCCTTTAGAAATATGGGAAACTCAGTTAAATGCTGCAAAAGAAGTAATAAAAGATATTAATGTTTTGGAAATTGCATGCATAGGTATTACCAATCAAAGGGAAACTACAATTTTGTGGGATAAGAATACAGGTAAGCCTGTATATAATGCAATAGTGTGGCAAAGCAGGCAGACTGCGGAAATTTGTGATAATTTAAAAGAATCAGGCTTAGAGCCATATATAAAAGAAAATACGGGACTCGTTATTGATGCTTATTTTTCGGGGACAAAAATAAAATGGATTTTGGACAATGTAAAAGGAGTTAGGCAAAAAGCTGAAAACGGCGATATTTTATTTGGAACTGTAGATACTTGGCTCATATGGAATCTTACGAGCGGGAAAACGCATATAACCGATTATTCCAATGCTTCAAGAACTATTATTTACAATATTAAAACGCTTCAGTGGGATGAAAAACTTCTTGGCATATTAAACATACCTAAAGAAATATTACCGGAAGTAAGACAGTCATCAGAAATATACGGTAATACAAATATGCAGATTTTTGGTGCCGAAATACCCATATCAGGAATTGCAGGGGACCAGCAGGCTGCTCTTTTTGGACAGCTTTGTTTTCAGGAAGGAATGGTAAAGAATACATACGGTACAGGATGCTTCATGCTTATGAATACAGGTGAAAAGCCGGTTAGCTCTCACAACGGGCTGATTACTACAATTGCATGGGGCTTAAACGGAAAGGTTGAATATGCTTTGGAGGGCTCTATATTTGTGGCTGGAGCAGCAATACAATGGCTTAGAGATGAGCTTAAGCTTATTCATGATTCAGCTGATTCTGAATATTTTGCAAATAAAGTCGCCGATACAAAAGGTGTCTATGTTGTGCCGGCATTCACCGGACTTGGTGCCCCGTATTGGGATATGTATGCAAGAGGAGCAATTGTGGGCTTAACAAGGGGAGCAGGCAGAAATCATATAATAAGAGCAACTCTTGAATCAATTGCATATCAGACAAAGGATGTAATTGATGCAATGATTGATGATTCAGGAATCAATTTAACAGTATTAAAGGTTGACGGAGGAGCATCAGCAAATAATTTCTTGATGCAATTTCAGTCAGATATACTTAATGTAGATATCGAAAGACCTGACATTACAGAAACCACTGCGCTTGGAGCGGCATATCTTGCAGGTCTTGCAACGGGATTTTGGAAATCAAAAGGAGAAGTTATTCAAAACTGGAACATGAATAAAAAATATAAACCGTCAATAAATGACGACGAGAGAAATAAATTATACAAGGGCTGGAAGAAAGCAGTTGGAAGAATAATGTAAATTGATCGTAGTTCTGATGAGATTCTTCGGGATAGCCCTCAGAATGACATCAACATTGAAACATTGTATGGAGGATTAAATGAAAACAGAATTTTTTATAAACAACAGAGCAAAATTTATAGAAAGAATGGATGATTATTCTACGGCAGTATTTTTTTCCGGAAAGGCACCGAGGGAAAGCGCAGACCAGCAATATTCGTTCTCCGTTGACAGGAATTTCTTTTATCTTACGGGAATAGACAGGGAGGATATGGTATTAGTAATAAGCAAAATAGCAGGAAACGTAGACGAAACATTGTACATACAGCCTGTTAATGAGCATTTTGAAAAATGGTACGGCATCCTTATGAGAAAGGAAGAAGCAATTAAAATCTCAGGTATAAAAACAGTTGAAAACAGAAATGATTTTCTGACTAAGTTTTCAAGCAAATTATCATCTGCAGACAGACCTGACAATGTATACATTTTTTCATATATTACTGATGTTGAAGAGCCGTATGACTGTTACAGAAGCTTTGCTAATTGGCTGAGAAATCAACATCCGACTGTAATTATAAAAAATTCGCTGGATATTATGATTGAATTAAGAAGTTCTAAGTCAGAAGAAGAAGTTGAAGAAATAAAAACTGCCATTGGATATACCAATGAAGCTTTGCAATTTGTAATGAAAAATTTAAAACC
This sequence comes from Tissierellia bacterium, assembly GCA_028700795.1. Classification (GTDB taxonomy): domain Bacteria; phylum Bacillota; class Clostridia; order Tissierellales; family Sedimentibacteraceae; genus Sedimentibacter. The sequence goes on from JAQVRY010000113.1 coordinate 2,236, forward strand.
GGGCATGTATGAATATCAGGTTAGAGCTGATTTTGAATATCAGCTTATGCTTAGAAATTCAAAACCAAGCTTTACCACAATCGCAGCTTCATCAGGAAATGCGGTAATATTACATTATGTTGATTTGCAGCGCAAAATGGCAGATGACGATTTGATACTGTTAGACCTTGGTGCACTGTCTAATTATTATGCCTCCGACATTACAAGGACATATCCTGTAAACGGTAAATTTACACAGAGGCAAAAAGATATTTACAATATCGTTTTGGGAGCACAGGATGTTACATTCGATGCAATGCATGTAGGTGCTTCAGAAAAAGATGTAAATAATAGAGTTAAAGCTTATTTTGCTAAGGAATTAAAAACACTTAAATTTATTAAGGATGATTCTGAGGTTGATAAATACTATTATCACAGTATAGGCCATCCCTTGGGTTTAGATGTCCATGATTATATAAGAAGAGACAAAACAATGCAGGAAAACAATGTGTATACTGTAGAGCCCGGACTTTATATTAAAGAAGAGGGAATAGGTATAAGAATTGAAGATAATGTATGGGTAACAAAAAACGGTATCATTAATTTATCGAAGGATATTATAAAGACAGTAAGTGATATAGAAAATTTCATGAATAAATGATAGGTTAATTATTTCGGGACATTCCTCTTACTGCAAAGACTATCCATATAGTAGAAATGTGTCGCCCTTATTTATTGTTTTTAATCATTTTTTAATATAAAATTAATCGATTTTGAACTATTTATGTGTATTATATGATTAACATGAATAAGATAAAATAATGATTATTGAATATTGATAAAATATGGAGGTCGAATATGGATATATTAATTGGCATATTTATATTTATAGTATTTATTGTTGCAGCGTTAAAGGTAGGGGTTGTACTGCTTAAGGTTATATTTACAATTTTAGGAGCAATAATCGGATTTATGGTGATTCTTGCATTAATTCCTCTTGGGATAGGTCTTTTGTTGATTCCTGCAATAATAATCGGAATAATAGTTGCAATAGTCAAATGCGTTAAATTAATATTTTAGTTGACAAAAATAAGTTATTTATGTATAGTTTAACATATAAAATTACATAATAACTTAAGCGATGATAAGAAGAGTAATTTTACAATCATGATATAGAGAACCGGCACATGGTGGAAGACGGGGATTGATTTTAAAATGAACATGGCCTTGGAGCTTCGTACCTGAACATTAGTTAGGGTATGACGTAAGTATACGTTATAATACAGGGTTTAATTGAACCTGTTGAGGCACATGTTGTGAAATATGTGTAAAAAAGAGTGGTAACGCGTTATTCGCCTCTTAGCTTATGCTAAGAGGCTTTTGTATGCCCTACCGCAAAGAATTCCCAATTTATGTGAGCTAAAGCGAGCAGATAGAGAGAATAACTAAATTAATAGGAGATGAACTATGAATAAAGGCAAATATTATTTAACAACTGCAATTGCATATACATCAGGCAAACCTCATATTGGAAACACATATGAAATAGTTCTTGCCGACAGTATTGTAAGATTTAAGAAATTAAACGGGTATGATGTATATTTTCAAACAGGAACAGATGAACACGGACAAAAAATTCAGCTTAGCGCTGAGAAAGCAGGCAAAACCCCTCAAGAATTTGTTGATGAAGTAGCAGCTGAAATTAAAAGAATATGGGATTTAATGAATACTACTTATGATAAATTCGTCAGAACAACAGACCCTGAACATATTAAGCTTGTGCAAAAAATATTCAAGAAGCTTTATGACCAGGGGGATATTTACAAGGGATACTACGAAGGATGGTACTGCACTCCCGATGAAGCATTTTTTACGGATGCTCAATTAGTTGACGGCAAATGCCCTGACTGCGGAAGAGATGTCCATATGACCAGGGAAGAAGCATATTTCTTTAAAATGAGCAATTATTCGGATAGACTGATGAAGCATATTGAAGATAATCCTAAATTCATCCAGCCTGAATCAAGGAAAAATGAAATGGTAAACAATTTTATCAAGCCTGGACTTCAGGATTTGTGCGTATCAAGAACATCCTTTGACTGGGGTATTCCGGTTACATTTGATGAAGGCCACGTTGTATATGTATGGATTGATGCACTAAGCAACTATATTACATTTTTGGGATATGATCCTGATGGCTGTCATGGTGATCTTTACAATAAATACTGGCCGGCAGATGTACATTTGATAGGCAAGGACATTTTAAGATTCCACACTATTTATTGGCCAATACTTTTGATGGCATTAGGCGTTGAGCTTCCAAAGCAAGTATTCGGTCA
>JAQVRY010000025.1:0-2589 GCA_028700795.1 Tissierellia bacterium
TGCTAATAATAAGGGATTCCAAAAACTATAATGAAATGCTTGGATTTTCCGCATTTCATAAAATAAGCACTTCCGATGTTTATTCCGAGTTTAAAAGCTCCAACATTGCAAATTATGTGAGAGAAGTAACATCCGGAAGAATTATTGTCATAGACGGAATATTTATAGCTCCAAGCAGGATATATGATAGTATGGAGCAAACTCTTATTACGGAAACTTTGTCTCATTGCATAAAGAATGACTTTACCTACGTTTTATATAATAATATTATTACAGGCTCTGACAGCAATGAATTATTGGAAACATTAAAACTTCAGGGATTCACAAAGCTTTATGATGAAAGTATGGGAAAGATTGTGTATGGGGTAGATATGAAGTTTCCTATATGTTTGACACTTAATTTGGAAAGCTTTATTAAGGAGCCGTTGAATGAAAACAAAAATGTTCATGAAGCTATTTCCTATGCAAGAAAAAGACTTCAAAAAGCATTGACGGAGCTGTATCCCGGAAGTCTTGTATTATCAATTGACAATGATATGATAAATCAAATTCTTATTAATAAAATATGCAGTATGAACAATGTGCCCAATGAATTGCAGGTTCCGAGAGTATTGGGTGAATACATGGTTGTGCCTTTTGGCAATGTTTTAAAGGGTATGATTGTTCCAAACACCGTAACTAAATCTTTGCATACAGAAAAAGTTTATTCTTCTGATGCAACTAAATTTAAAATTAAGGAGTATCCATTTTACTCACCTATAGAAAATCAGGTAAGAACCATAAAATCTTTTGAGAAACCGGTGATTTTAGTTGATGATTTGCTTCATAAAGGATACAGGATAAAAGAAGTAGATCCTATATTGAAACGATATAATATAAATGTCAAAAAAATCATTGTGGGTATTATGTCCGGCAGGGGAAAGGATTTGAAGGATACACAAGGCAGAGATGCAGACTATGCATATTATATTCCCAACTTAAGGCTGTGGTTTAATGAAAACTTAATGTATCCTTTTTTGGGAGGAGACGGTATATGGAATGAAAACGAGAAAATTACAAATTTGACTCCTTCAATAAATTTACTGCTGCCGTTTTATTCGCCCATGTATATGAGAGGAGCTTCTAAAGAAGCAATATACAATCTTTCCATGATTTGCCTCGAAAATGCAAAATATATTCTTCTTGCATTGGAAAAGGAGTTTAAGGAAATTTTCGAAAGAAACCTGACGGTAAAAAGGCTGGGTGAAGTTCTTTTGTCCCCAAGACTGCCATACTTGGGTGACAATATATATTACGATTTAAACAAGGAAGCATCCGGATTTATGGATGTAAGTATCGAGACTCTGTTAAAACTTGAAAGGATTATAAAATAATGTTTTATTATAAATATAATGATAAGTATTTATTCTCAATAAAAGATGAGTACAATTTTACGAAAATAAATGAAATTCCGGATGACTGCCAAGAATTATATTTTCTTAATTGTCTAAATACTGAAAATTCAAAAAAATCATTTGCAGTAAACCATCCTTCTGATTTATTTATTGAAGAAGAAAGTTTGGATATGCTTAAATTAAATGATAAGTGCTATGACATCCCCAAGAATATTACAGTGCTGATTGACAAAAGAAAAATCAAAGCAGTCAACACTGCGTACAATGATTATGTTAATTGCTTTTTTATGGATGAATTAAAGAAAAGGAAAGTAAATATTTTAGCCCTTGGAGATGTGGGAAGCACATTATTGATTGGACTTAAACTGCTTGGCAAAAATTCAATAAGCTCCATCGGTATTTATGACAGAAGTACAGATAAAATTAAAAGATGGGAATATGAAATGAATCAAACATCATTTCCTTTTGATGATTTACTGCCGACGGTTCAGGGTATAAAAAAGGAAGAATTGTTTGACTGTGACATGTTTGTATTTTGTGCCTCTAAGGGGGTTCCTCCAGTAGGAAGCGAAGGCTTAGATGTGAGGATGGTTCAATTTAAAGGAAATGCAGAGCTTATAAAAGAATATGCTTCCATGGCAGCAGACTACGGTTTTAAGGGAATATTTGCAGTAGTTTCAGACCCGGTTGACCAGTTGTGTGTAGCAGTTTTAAATGAAAGCAGTGGAGTTTTGGCTCCGGAGCAAATCAAAGGTTACGGGCTTGGAGTAATGAATGCAAGAGCTTTATATTACTCAAAATTATTTAAAAAATTTTCAATGTATTTGCATGAAGGAAGAGCATTCGGACCGCACGGGAAAGATTTGATAATAGCAAACAGTATAACTGATTATGATGACGAACTTTCAATGGAACTTACAAAAAATGCAGTGGAAGCAAATCTTGAGGTAAGAAAGACAGGATTTAAACCATATATAGCTCCAGCTCTTTCTTCAGGAGCCATATCCATCGTGTATACCCTTGAAGGCAAATATCATTACAGCTCAAATTATTTAGCAGGAGTGTACATGGGTGCTAAAAACAGAAACCTGCCTTCAGGATTAGATATTGAAAAAATAAACATGCCGGATATGCTGTTTGAAAGAATTAAAAAGACGTATAACAAATTAAAATGACATGAGTGTCATTCTGAGGG
>JAQVRY010000025.1:2689-9183 GCA_028700795.1 Tissierellia bacterium
TGGGTGCTAAAAACAGAAACCTGCCTTCAGGATTAGATATTGAAAAAATAAACATGCCGGATATGCTGTTTGAAAGAATTAAAAAGACGTATAACAAATTAAAATGACATGAGTGTCATTCTGAGGGTTTTAGCCCGAAGAATCTCGTTTTTAGGTGGTATTATGAGTAAATTAACGGTTTTAAAATTCGGCACATCTGAAAGATTGGAAAAGATGATTTCATTTTCTATAAATGAATATGAGTATGATCTCATAACAAACGTTGATGAAATGAATGAGCTGCAGAATAAAAAAATATTATTTGCAATTGAGTTGGGGGATACGGGAATAAATATTGAGCATGTGAAGATGCTAAATAAAATTCGTGCATCAGGACCTGATTTCATGAAAAACTCCATAGGATGTATATTGATAAATTCCCGCAGTGAATTGTTTTCAAGGGCAGAAGCAAGAAGAACGATTTTTTATGCAAATATGGCAGGATGTATGTTTCCTGGGAAGCCACTGTCGGAAGCCACAGGCTCCTTGAAAAATTTCAGCATTCGGCAGACTATTGCTGAAGGCAATACATCATTGGAAGATATGCTTTTGAAGGATTCCAGGGAAGTGGTAGAAAGGGTGGTGAATTATACAATAAGAAGAATTAATGCTCCTAAAATATTGGCACTTTATTCAGGCAATCCCAAAACATCAAATACATATGCTCTTTGGAATATGGTAAAGGGAAATTTTGAAAACTATCATATCAATGAAATTCACGTAGAAAACGGCTCAGTTGTAGACTGCAAGGGTTGTCCATACAAGACATGCAAACACTATTCTCAAAGTACAAACTGCTTTTACGGAGGAATAATGGTTGAAGAAGTCTATCCTGCAATACTTGATTGCGATGTATTGATGATGCTATGCCCAAACTACAATGATTCAATTAATGCAAATATGTCGGCGGTCATAAATCGATTGACAGCTCTATACCGAAAAACTAAATTTTATGATAAACATTTTTACTCCATAATTGTATCAGGATTCAGCGGAAGCGACGTTTTAGCTCAACAGCTAATAAGTGCATTGAATATAAACAAAACTTTCATGCTTCCTCCAAAATTCGCTTTGATGGAAACAGCCAACAACCCTGGAGATTTTGAAAAGATAGAAAATATCAGAGAAAAAACTAAAGAATTTGCAGAAAATATTAAAAAAAGAGTATGTATGTATGGTGATTAATTATGATTATGACTATAGAAGATATTGACATAGAATACGTTTAATCGGGATGACAGGATTTGAACCTGCGGCCCCTAACACCCCATGCTAGTGCGCTACCAAACTGCGCTACATCCCGACAACATAATAAATTATAACGGAAAAACAGTGTTCTGTAAAGAGGTAAATTATTAAAATTACATATTGCATTTTATATTCCATTCTGTTAAAGTCTATGTATATATCCATGGCTATGGATAAATAAATTATAAGGATGTAAATAAATATGGATGATAAAGAATTATTCGGCTGCGGCTGTGAAGATGAAAATTGTGACTGCAATAACGATGAATTTGATGACAACTGTGAATGCGACTGCGGATGCGGTGACCATGAAGAAGAAATAATGACAATAACATTGGAAGACGGTACAGAGGTTGATTGTGCAATTATTGCAATATTCCCTGTTGAAGAAAAAGATTATATTGCTTTACTTCCATTGGATGAGAGCGAAGAAGACGGAGAAGTTTTCCTTTACGAATTTAAAGAACATGAAGATGGAATTGAATTGTTAGGTATAGAATCAGACGAAGAATATGAATCAGTGACAGAAGCATTTGATGAAATTCTGGAAGAAGCAGATTTAGAAGAATTATTTGATGACGACGAGTACGAAGATTAATATATATATATAAGGAACTGTTGAATTCAACAGTTCCTTTTTGCTGCATCTTCTAATTCACTTAATAATTTGTTTAAAAATTCCATACCGGAAATTATGGTTTTAAATTCTTCTTCCGAAATCTTTTCAATAATAGGTCCGAACATGCTTTTTAAATCTTTGTTTATTTGAAGAAGGGTTTCTTTACCTTTTTCAGTCAGCTTAAGTATGACAACTCTCTCATCTATTGAGCTGCGAATCCTGTGAATGAAGCCTTCCCGTTCTAATTTTTTGCACAAATTTGAAGCATTAGGGTTGCTGACATCAATGATTTTTGATATATTCCCCACTGTAGGCTCATCGCATTCATTAACGGCAATCAAAACTCTGCTTTGCATTGTAGTAAGACCATGAATTTCAACTATCGGCTTGTATGCTGTTTCAAAATTGGTGTTTGTGAGTCTTATCATATCCCATAATTGTTTTTTTAATAATTTGTCTCTCATAGTACACCTTACTTATTCAATATTTCCAAGAATTCTTCGCCGGTTATGGTTTCCTTTGCCTGTAAGAATTCTGCTAATTCATGTAGTTTATCCTCATTTTCCTTCAATATGCCTGTAGCTTTCTCGTGAGCTGATTTAATTATTTTCATAACCACTTCATCAATTTTGCTTGAAGTTACCGATGAGCATGTAAGTGATGAATCTGCAGATAAGTAAGGATTAGTCACGCTCTCTAAGGCCATCATACCGAATTCCTCACTCATTCCGTAACGGGTAACCATTGCTCTTGCCAATTTTGTAGCTTGCTCAATATCATTTGATGCGCCTGTTGTAAAAGTGTTAAATACTACTTCTTCGGCAGCACGTCCACCGGTGAAGGTTACTATTTTGTTAAAAGCTTCTTCCTTTGAAAGAAGAAAGGTTTCCTCTTCCGCAATCTGCATGGTATAACCCAATGCACCCGATGTTCGAGGTATTATTGTTATTTTATGAACCGGTGCGGAATCAGTTTGTTTTGCAGCCACCAATGCATGACCGATTTCATGGTATGCAACGATTTTCTTTTCCTTGGGGGAAATAACCGCATTTTTCCTTTGATAGCCTGCTATTACAACCTCTACGGATTCTTCCAAATCTTCCTGTGTAGCTTTGTCTCTGCCAAGTTTAACTGCTCTTAAAGCTCCCTCATTGATTATATTGGCCAGTTCTGCACCGCTTGCTCCGGCTGTTGCTCTTGCTATGGCGTTAAAATCAATATTTTCTTCTAATACTACATTTTTTGCATGAACCTTTAATATTGCTTCACGCCCTGCCAAATCAGGCAGCTCAACGGGAATTCTTCTATCAAACCTACCTGGCCTTAGCAAAGCTTTATCCAAGGTTTCAGGTCTGTTTGTTGCAGCTAATATTACAACACCTTTTCTTCCGTCAAACCCGTCCATTTCTGTCAAAAGCTGATTAAGTGTTTGTTCTCTCTCGTCATTGCCTCCGAATCCGCCGGAGTCTCTTTTTTTACCTATTGTATCTATTTCGTCTATAAAAACTATACAAGGTGCCTTTTCTTGTGCCTGCTTGAATAAATCCCTGACCTTTGCAGCCCCCATGCCAACGAACATTTCCACAAATTCTGAGCCTGATATGGAGAAGAAAGGAACCTTTGCTTCTCCTGCAACTGCTCTGGCGAGGAGAGTCTTGCCTGTTCCGGGAGGTCCTACCAATAGTGCTCCCTTAGGCATTGCCGCTCCTATTTTCTCATACTTTTTAGGATCATGAAGAAAGTCTATAATTTCTGTCAAAGCTTCCTTTGCTTCATCCTGTCCTGCCACATCATCAAAGCTTATGCCTGTTTGAGCTTCCACATATATTTTAGCGTTGGCTTTTCCAAACTGCATTGTGCTGCCCATTCTTTTTTGCATTTGTTTGGATAATAACTTGCCTATTCCTATGAAGATTACAAGAGGCAGTATCCAGGATAGCAGTGCGGTGAGCAATATATTTGTTTCTTTTTCAATCACTCTGTCAAATTTAATATTATTTCCTGCAGCACGCAATCTGTCAACCAACATAGGGTCTTCAAATCTTCCCGTTTTATATATGGTTCCTTCATTTTTGCTGGATAAAAAAGCAATTTGTTTGCTGTCAATTTCAACTGTGGTTACTTCTTCTGCTTCTACCATATTTAAAAATGTTCCATAATCAACCTCTACGATTTGAGATTGAATTTTTTGGAAATAAGGAAATACTGCAGCATTCAATAGAATAATTACTAACATTACAATCATGTAGTAATATATAAATGGTTTCTTTGGATTTTGTTGTTCTTTCATATGTCATCCTCCTCTAATTAACAAAATATGTATACACTATATATATTATATATTATAACCATTAAATATTAAAGTAATCTTAAGAAAATAATAGAGCGATAAAGATGCTTTGCCTCAACAAGGGTTTATAAAACAGCTCAGGAATTTATTATGGTATTATATAAAATTTATTGATAATTTTTTTGTTAGGCTTGAGTTGACATTAGTATTATGGTATGATAGCAATTATTAAAAAGCAATTAACAATAAGAAAAGGAGACCAAGATGGCATTTATTATAAACGAGCCTTCCAGAACATTTGGAGAATATTTACTTTTACCAAATTTGACTACAAAAGACTGTATTGTTGAGAATGTTGATTTAAGAACACCCATTACCCGGTTTAAAAAAGGCGAAGCTCCTGAAATAAAGCTTAATATACCTTTTTCTTCAGCTATAATGCAATCTGTTTCTGATAACAATATGGCAATAGCCTTGGCGAAAAACGGCGGCATATCTTTTATCTATTGCTCACAGTCAATAGAAAGTGAAGCAGAAATGGTAAAGAAGGTTAAAAAGTATAAAGCCGGATTCGTAATTAGTGATTCTAATTTAACACCGGAGCATACACTAATGGATGTATTAGATTTGAAAGCAGAAACCGGTCATTCAACCATGGCTATAACAGAAGATGGCTCTTCTTCCGGAAAGCTTCTTGGAATTGTAACCGGAAGGGATTACAGAACAAGCCGAGATTCATTGGATAAAAAGGTGAAAGATTTTATGACTCGCGGAGAAAAGCTGATAGTTGGAAAAGAAGGAATTACCCTTTCTGAAGCCAATGATATAATTTGGGAGCACAAGTTGAATTCTCTTCCCATCGTAGACAAAGATTTTAGATTGGTATACATGGTATTCAGAAAAGATTATTCGGAAGACAAGGAAAACCCGAATTCCTTGTTGGACGCTCATAAAAGATATGTTGTGGGAGCAGGTATTAATTCTCGGGATTATAAGGATAGGGTTCCTGCCCTTGTCGAAGCAGGAGCAGATATTCTTTGCATAGACTCATCTGAGGGATTCAGTGAATGGCACCATGAAACAATTAATTGGATAAAGAAAACATATGACAACAAGGTTAAGGTAGGAGCCGGCAATGTAGTTGAGAAGGAAGGCTTTAAATATTTGGCTGATGCAGGTGCTGACTTTGTGAAGGTAGGTATCGGAGGAGGCTCAATCTGCATTACACGTGAGCAGAAGGGAATAGGAAGAGGCCAGGCTTCAGCTGTAATGGATGTTGCTAAAGCACGGGATGAATATTTCGAAAAAACCGGAGAATATGTGCCTGTATGCTCGGACGGTGGAATCGTTTTGGATTATCATATAACCCTTGCATTAGCTATGGGAGCAGATTTCGTAATGCTTGGAAGATATTTTGCAGGATTTGATGAAAGTCCTACCAATAAAATTAAATACGGAAGTGGATACGTTAAGGAATATTGGGGAGAAGGCTCCAACAGGGCAAGAAACTGGGCAAGGTATGATTTAGGAGGAAAAGCAGGACTTCAGTTTGAAGAAGGTGTTGATTCCTATGTACCTTATGCAGGCAAGCTTGATGACGGACTTGGAAGCACTCTTCATAAAATAAAATCAACCATGTGTAATTGTGGCACAAAATCAATCAAGGATCTTCAGACAAATGGTAGACTTACAGTTGTTTCAGCTACAAGTTTAACTGAAGGCGGAGCACATGATGTTATTTTGAAAAATCAATAGGCATTAAGAGTAAAATTTCGAATTTCGCTGTAGTTTCTAAGGTCCTAATAATTTTTCTTGCAAATATATGATGTATTTGCTATACTATATGTAGAAATTCGTCTTGATATATGAAAAGGTAAATTTGTAAGGAATTGGTAAACATTTTTTAATAATGACACCAAAAAATATAGTGTACACTCGAATAAATATAATGAAATAAATTAGCCCCCCTTGTAAAGAGTTATTTAATAAATCTTTACCCTGTAAAAATGATTTCTAATATAGAAATCATTTTTTTGAATACTTCTCTGTCCCCTTTAAATTTAACAAACCTGTACCTTTTGAAAGTACAAGAATGAGTTTAATATGTATGGGGACACACCTCTACTATGAGGCAAGTCTTTGCGGGCAGAGGAATGTCCCCGAATTGGAGGGGATACATAATGTTCCCAATTATACTGAAAGGATAAAAATATGAAAGAAATTCCTAAAATTATGGCAATTCAAGATTTGTCAGGGGTTGGGAGATGCTCATTGACCGTGGTTATTCCAATTATGTCG
>JAQVRY010000025.1:9283-18086 GCA_028700795.1 Tissierellia bacterium
GGATACATAATGTTCCCAATTATACTGAAAGGATAAAAATATGAAAGAAATTCCTAAAATTATGGCAATTCAAGATTTGTCAGGGGTTGGGAGATGCTCATTGACCGTGGTTATTCCAATTATGTCGGCTTTAGGATGTCAGGTTTGTCCCTTGCCCACAGCATTATTAAGTAATCACTCTGAATACAAGGATTTTTATTTTTTTGATTTTACAGAGCACATGGAAGAATATTATTCATTCTGGGAAAAGAATAATTTTTGGTTTGATTGTGTATACAGCGGATTTATAGGCTCTGAAGACCAAATAAACATCATTCTTGACATTATTGACAAGGTAAAGAAAAAAAATAATAAAGCATTAATTGTGATAGACCCAGTAATGGGTGACCACGGCTGTACTTATGCTACTTATAATAATGAAATGATTACAAAAATGTCACATTTAGTAGAAAAAGCAGATATTATAACGCCGAATTTGACTGAAGCAAGTATATTGCTTGGGAAAAAATATTGTGATGAAAAAATCACTTTACCCCAAGTAAAAGAGTACCTGAAAGAACTATGTAATTTAGGACCTAAAATTTCCTTATTAACCGGTGTTATGACAGCTGAAGGCAAACATATTAACGTTTGTTACAACAGTGAAGAGAACAAGTTTTGGCTGGCACCCTTTAATTATGTCAACAAAAGATACCCCGGCACCGGTGATTTGTTTAGCTCATTGTTTCTAGGGTATTATATGAAAGGGAAGAGTCTTCCTGAAGCAATGGAAGAAGCAGCAAGATTTGTTTCACTTTCCGTTCTTATCAGTTACAAAGCAGAAGTACCAAGCTCAGAAGGAGTAATTTTTGAAAAAATTATGAAAGAATTATATAATGAAATTTCGGAATATAAATATACGAGCATTTAAATATAAATTTAGAATAGCAGACTAACAAGTATATTTGTATGCTTAAGACATTTAATGGGGGTGAATTATGAATAAAAAATTTGATTATTTTATTAAAAAAATACCTGATAGTATTCACAATAATACTAAATCATTAATAAGTGATAATATAGCAATTTTTATACCTGAGAAATTTGTTACTAATCAACTTATGAAGGTTGAAGAGTATCATTTTGTAATTTTTTATTCAACTCCTCCACCGATTACCATATGTGAAAAACAGTATAAATTTAAAAAAGGGAGTATTATTTTTATGTCACCCGGTGATGAAATTTTGGTTCATCCTTTTGATACTCCAATACACGCTAAATATATGACCATATGTGTAAACAAGGAATTTTTTGAGACAAGTTATAAGCAATTAGGGATTGAAGGCAGGCCTTTATTTAAGAAAGTAAACAGTATATATAGTAATCAATTATTAGATGCAATTGAATCGTTAATGTTTGAATTGTTAAACTATGGAAAAATAAATCCGATAATGATTGAAAGCTTAGAAACCCGCTTAGTTATACAATTAATGAGAGATTCAGAACTAGAATTGAAAGAATTATCAAATGATAACAATATAGATATGGGATATGTGAAAGATGCAATAAAATTTATAGAGACATATTACAGTAGCAATATAAAAATTAAGGATATATGCGATGCAATATATATTAGTCCCGCCTATTTTCAAAGAATATTTTTGAAATCTACAAATATGACCCCTTATCAATATATAATGGATTGCAGGTGTAAAAAAGCAAAAAAAATACTTAGAACAATGGATACACCTATTGAGGAAATAGCTAAAATGTGCGGGTTCGTTAATGTTGCACATTTTTCGTCAACTTTTAAAAAACGAGAAGGAATCTCTCCGCTCACTTATAGAAAAAGATAGTATAAAAAAAAAGCTATCTCAAACGCCAAAAAGATGTGTTGACATACATAAATATCTGTGTTATTGTAAACAAGTATTACAGATGTATTTATAGATATCACATGTTTTTAGAGATTATATAACTATTGTGTGTATATAATTTCTGAAAATATGTGATTTTTTTTAACTTACATTAGGATATAATAAAAATTAGGAGGTACCTCATGAATAAAGGTACAGTAAAATGGTTTAACGCAGAAAAAGGATTTGGATTTATTACTACAGATAGTGGAAAAGACATATTCGTTCATTTCTCAGCTATTGAAGGAGACGGATTCAAATCATTAGATGAAGGTCAACAAGTAAGCTTTGATATTACTCAAGGTGACAAAGGCGACCAAGCAACAAACGTAAATAGAATATAATTATATCTATAGCGTATGAGCGTTAAAATCGGGAATTATACCCGATTTTTTCATTTTTGCACTAATGACATCATATATTGACACGATGTTATAGATAATTAGCTCAGTAAATTCAACACAAAATAAATCAAGCCTGAAGTATGTTTAAATAAGTGCAGTTTTTATATAGATTTGGGGGAAAGAAAAGAGAGAAAACAAATATGAAATTTGAAAATTTAAGAATAATTGAACCAATCCTTAAGGCATTAGCAGAAGAAGGATATAAGGCCCCGACACCTATACAAGAACAAGCTATACCACATGCACTTGAAGGAAAAGATATATTAGGATGCGCACAAACAGGAACAGGCAAGACAGCAGCATTTGCTATTCCTATAATACAAAATATACACGGTCAGGGTAACAAGGGATCAAGTCGTAAAATACAATCATTGATATTGACACCTACAAGGGAGCTTGCAGTGCAGATAGAAGAAAGCTTCAAAACCTACGGACGATATACAAACCTAAAATATTGCACGGTATACGGTGGGGTATCTCAGAAACCTCAGACTGAAAAGCTCAGAAGGGGTGTAGACGTATTGGTTGCTACCCCGGGCAGGCTAATTGATTTGATAAATCAAAGGCAGGTTAATTTGAGCAATGTATCAATGTTCGTTCTTGATGAAGCTGACAGAATGCTTGACATGGGATTTATACATGATGTTAAAAAAATAATTTCATGTATTCCTAAGAAGAGACAAACGCAGTTTTTTTCAGCTACAATGCCTAAGGAAATTACTGAACTGGTAAATTCCATTGTAGTTAATCCTGTCAAAGTTTCAGTAACACCTGCTTCATCTACAGTTGATAAGATAAAACAATCCGTTTACTTTGTAGATAAGGCTAACAAGAAAAAGTTGCTTGTATATCTCCTAAAAAATAAAAATATTGATTCAGCTTTAGTATTCACAAGAACAAAACATGAGGCTGACAAGGTTGAGAAAGAGCTGAAAGCAAATAAAATAACAGCACAGGCAATCCATGGAGATAAATCTCAAAGTGCAAGGCAGATGGCTTTAAATAATTTTAAGTCAGGCAAAATAAAGGTTCTTGTTGCAACAGATATAGCAGCAAGAGGAATAGATATAGATGAATTATCTCATGTAATAAACTATAATCTACCGAATATCTCAGAAACTTACATCCACAGGATAGGTCGTACAGGCAGAGCAGGTCTTGGAGGAACATCAATTTCATTTTGTGAATATGAAGAAAAGGAGTATCTTAATAACATACAAAAGTTAATCAAAAAAACAATTCCGACTGTAGAGGAAAATCCATATCCTATGCTAATAACATCAATCATTTCCAAGAATGGTAAAGCCCAAAGAGATAATAGGTCAAAAAAATCAGAACTTGAAAAAGCATGGATTAATAAAAATTCCTTTTTAAAGAAATCTTCTAAGAAATCTTATTCAAAATACGCAAGCGAAAGATATCAATAAAAACATCTCCCCTAGGGGAGAAGAACTCTCCGCTCACTATAGAAAAAGATAGTAAATAAAAAAAGCTTGACCAATCTTTAGTTTTAAAGTATAATTCACGTTATGTCTAAAATTATGGGTTAGAAAAAGGGACTGCCAATAATGCATAAGCTTATACTTATGCAAAATATAAATTTTTATAAAAGATTTATACCTTTAAAAGACTTCTAAGTCAATTCAAAGAAAAAGGTTGGTGGTAATATGAGAACCAAGAAAATTTACCCAATTTTGATTTTAACAGTTGCAATGAGCTTTATTATTATAACTTACGGTATCAGTAAAGGTAAGTTCAAAACCTATGCTTTTGCAGAGAATTTTGCTGAAAAATCAGCAAAGTCTGAGGAACAGGCAGCAGTCGAAGATACGGCAGCAGCTGAACAAACTAAAGAAATAAGTGAAAGGGACACAAAAGCAAAACTTACACTAAAAGAATTAAAGCACCATATTGAGAGAAGCGGAGTAGAAAATAAGACAACTATAGCATATAAAAACGATCAATATATTGACTACGAAGAGATAGTCCAAGAACAAGAGCCAGCCTCCAGAGGCGGCTTCAGATTCAACTATGAAATGGATATGGTAGCTACAGCTTATGATTTATCTTATGAAAGCTGCGGGAAATATCCAGACGACCCTTACTATGGAATAACAGCATCCGGCACAAAAGCTCAGCCGGGTACAGTTGCGGTAGACCCTGATGTAATACCTCTTGGTACGAAGCTATATATAGCTTCTACTGATGGCAGTCCTGACTATGGTTTCGCAACAGCCCTTGACACGGGCTCAGCAATAAAAGGGTACAGAGTAGACTTATTTATGGAAGACAACCGGGATGCATTGGATTATGGCAAAAGACAGGTAAAGGTCTATGTTTTAGAATAGGGAAAGAATGTCCCTGAATGGAGGAAAATTGCTGGCGACAGCAATTTTTCTATTTTTTGTATGGTAAAATCAAGCAAAATGTTGTATATTGATTATAACAAAATGTAACTTTGAGAGGAAATTATGAAGAAGCCAATTTTTATAGGGGTATCAGGTGGTACCGGTTCAGGTAAAACAACAATTGTAAACAGGATTTGTTCTGAGGTTCCAGAAAAAAGTGTAGCAATTATGGAGCATGATTCTTACTATAAGGACCAAAGTTCAATGACATATGAACAAAGATGCAAAATAAATTACGACCATCCATTTGCATTTGATACGGAGCTGTTTGTGCAGCATATTAAGGAATTGAAAGAAGGAAATTCAATTTCAAAGCCTATTTATGATTACAGTATACATAACAGGAAAAAGGAAACAATTATTGTTGAGCCTAAGGAAATAATAATTGTGGAAGGACTTTTGGTGTTTTATGAAGAAAGAATAAGAGAACTCTTAGATATTAAAATTTATGTTGACACAGATGCAGATATAAGAATTCTCAGAAGAATTATAAGGGACATGAATGAAAGAAAAAGAAGTCTTGATTCTGTAATTGGCCAATACTTAAACACAGTAAGACCTGCTCATGAACAGTTCATAGAGCCAAGCAAAAAATATGCGGACATTATTGTAACTGAAGGAGGCAACAATATGGTTGCTGTTGACTTGATGGTTACTAAAATCAGGTCTTTGTTAAATATGAGTAATTAAGAAACGGAAATACAAGGAGTAAATATTGATTAAGGAAATAATTATTGTTGAAGGAAAAGCAGACATTTCAGCAGTCAAGAGAGCTGTTGATGCCCAGGTGATTTCAACCAATGGATTAGGCATAAACGACAAGATAATTAGTATTATAAAAAAGGCATCAAAAAACAGGGGAATAATAATATTTACTGACCCGGACTACCCGGGAAAGAAAATCAGAAATATACTAAGCTCAGAAATTGAAAACTGCAAGCATGCATTCATACCCAGGGACAAGGCAAATAAAGACGGAGACATAGGAGTCGAAAATGCATCAAAAGAAGCTATAATTGAAGCATTGAAAAATGCCAGAGCTGAAATTGCAGAGAACAGACAGGAGTTTTCCAATAGCGATATGGTATACTACGGTTTAGCAGGGAATGATAATGCAGCTAAAAGAAGAAGCGTTATAGGTGACGAATTAGGCATAGGATATTGCAGTGCAAAACAATTTTTAAAGAGGCTTAATTCCTTTGGCATAACCAAAGAAGAATTGGAAGATGCTATTGATAAAACAATCGAGGATATTAATGGATGAAATAAAACTATATTCACCAAAAGTAATGATGGACATACTTGACAGGTATGGATTTAAATTCAGCAAGGGTTTGGGGCAGAATTTTCTCATTGACGGCAACATAACAAAAAGAATTGCAGAAATAGCTGATTTAGATAACAGCTCAGGGGTTTTGGAAATAGGACCCGGCTTTGGAACTCTGACACAAGCTTTGTGCAAGAAAGCAAATAAGGTAGTTGCCATAGAAGTTGATAAGAGCTTAACAGAGGTTCACAAAGGCATACTTAATTATTCCAATCTGAAAATTATTTATGAGGATTTTTTGAAGCTGGATGTAAAAAAAATCATAGAAGAAGAGTTCAAGGGGCTCGATGTAAAAGTAGTTGCAAATCTGCCATATTATATAACCACACCAATAATAATGAAGATATTGGAAGAAAAATATAAAGTTTCTAAAATCGTTGTAATGGTACAAAAGGAAGTGGCACAAAGACTGAATTCGAAAGCCGGTACAAAGGAATACGGTGCAATAACTCTTGCCGTTCAGTACAGGGCAGACACTGATATAGCAATGATAGTTCCAAATTCCGTATTTATGCCGAAACCAAAAGTTGATTCTGCTGTTGTGGAGTTTAAAATTCTACCAAAGCCTAAAATCGAAGTGCTGGATGAAAATATGCTTTTTGCGGTAATAAAAGCATCATTTAGTCAAAGGCGAAAAACAATTTTAAACGGGTTAAGCAACAGTTTAAATCTTTCAAAAGAATTAATAAATGAATCTTTAGTTTGCGCAGGCATAGATTCGGGTATAAGAGGTGAGAAACTTACCTTAGAGGAATTCGGTAGGATTTCAGATGAAATATTCAAAAGAGCAAAGGATTAGGAGGAGTTTAATGAAAATTTATACGAAAACAGGTGACAAAGGGCAGACATCTTTATATGATGGTACAAGAGTTGATAAGGATTCATTAAGAGTCGAATCATATGGAACAGTTGATGAGCTAAATTCTTATATAGGTTTTGCTTCGAAGTTTATTGATGATGAAAGTATTAATGAGAGTCTTAAGAAAATTCAAATGCGATTGTTTTTTGTGGCAGGCGAATTGGCTACTGTAGAAGAAGAAAAATACATCTACAAAGTTAAGGAAGAAGATATAGCTGCTTTGGAAAAGATAATAGATGATTATCTGCCTAAAATAAGCGGAGCGGATGCATTTATAGTGCCCGGCTCTTCTGAATCTTCAGCCGCTCTTCATGTTGCAAGAACTATTTGCCGCAGAGCTGAAAGAAGAATTATATCCTTAAAACGCCATGAAGAGGTAAGTGATACACTTCTAAAGTTTGTAAACAGGTTGTCCGATGTATTATACACATATGCAAGATATTTGGAAAGCAATTTGACAATAATGGACTTTGAAAAAGCTTATAACGAAAAGCTTTAACATATATTAAAGAAAAATTAAGATTAATAATATTTACAAATGCTTTATTTGTGATATCATTGTCTTTGATATATGTTTGGAGGAAATTGATGAAACGTTTTTTTAGAGTATTTTTTATTTCGCTGATTTGTTTTTCTTTGATTGTTGCGGGTGGTCTGATATGGCTGAACGGCAGCTTAACTGAGGGAAGTGCTGATGCTTCTGATATATTTAAGATACTAAGCAATGACAAGGACGATAGAATAAATGTGCTTGTGCTTGGATTGGAAAATACCAGGTCTGATACTATCATGATTGCCAGTTACGATACTAAAAATAAGACCGGCGATGTTATTTCCATACCCAGGGATACATATGTGGACAGAGATGGATTTGTGAACAGCGGTAACAATAAGATAAATTCCGTATACACAGTAAAGGGTATAGAAGGGTTATCAGAAATTATTTTAAATATAACAGGGATTAAAATAGACAAGTATGTTACAATTGATTACGATGGTGTAAGAGCTGCGGTGGATTCTGTTGGCGGAGTAGAAGTGGACGTGCCGTTTCACATGAGATATACCGATCCATATTCAGACCCACCTTTAGATATAAATATACCTCCGGGAGAACAGCTTATAAAAGGCGATAGAGCCATGGAGTTTTTAAGATTCAGAAAGACTAATTATGCAGGTTATTCCGGATATTCTGACGGAGATTTAGGACGTGTTGAAGCACAGCAAGGTTTTGTAAAAGCAGCAATAAAAAAAGCATTGACTTTCAGATTGCCTTTGGTTGTAAAAGAAGTTTACCCACATATTGATACTGACTTTTCCTTGATGGAAGCAACATCCTTGGCAATGGGAAGCATAGGGCTTTCAATTGAAAATGTGAATTTTCACATACTTCCCGGATACACACAAACACGAAACGGTCTGTCATTTTATATTTTAGACTATTTAGAAACGAAAGATTTAATTTATTCGATATTAGAAATAGAATAAATATGAGATTCTTCACTGCGTTCAGAATGACGCTTTGCACTGTTATTCATAGCAATGACACAATAAACGCCTCATAAGAGGCGTTTATTAGTATGATTAATAAATATCTGTGTCAGATGGTGCTTTTTTATTTACCAGCATTTGTTCGCCTTTACGCACCATTTCTCTGACGCTGAGACCATTAACAATAGCAGGATACATATTTGATGTTGTACCTTTGATAATTGGTGTTCCAAGCTCTTGTGCTATTTCCATCTTTAAATCATTTATGGCTTGCTGAGCTTCAGGAACTACTAATTTATTTTTGCTCATACTATCGCTCCTTTCTTTAAATGAAGCTTAACATCAGCAATTTCATTGCCTCGTTATAATTAGTATTATCTTTGAATATAAAAATAAACTGTAAAAAATTTGTAATAAAAAAA
>JAQVRY010000114.1 GCA_028700795.1 Tissierellia bacterium
GGCACCGCAACACCTTTATTGCTTATCTTTAATGAATTCAAGATGAGGAAGTACTATCATTGTTTCATCACTGCAATCTTCTTGTTTCCAATATAATATGTTTTTAATTTTTGCTGCCAAAGGTTTGTAGCCCATATCAATATATTTTCTCATTTCTTCATTAAATTTTTTTGAAAATAGAACTACTCTGTTTCCATTATTATCAATGCAGCCATATTCGTCAAACTCCATAATATCTCCGCTATTTAATTTTTCAACGTATTCCTTTATTTTATAAAAATGCGAGAGGTAGACATCGTTGTATTTTAGCTGAAGAACTATATAATTAGAAGGCGGATATAAGTTATTATCATACTCATATTTGAAGCTTCCTGAAAACATATCTAACAATCCGATTTTTCTTTCAAAATAACTACCATTGTAATGAACACTCAATGTTTTTCTCGCCCTTGTCATTCCAACATACAACATTCTTTTAACTTCCTCTGAGTCAGGATTTAAGTCTTTAAGTATCATTATTACATTATCGAACTCTCTTCCTTTTGCTTTATGGATTGTTGAAATAGTTATTTTATCCTCATCTCTGTAAAAATCCTCCTCCGATGATTCCTCTAAAAATAGCATAAAATCTGACTTATATTTATATTTCCCAGCTGTTTCTTCAAAATCTACAATGATTTCCTTTAAAAGAGGAAGGTTTTCACTCTTAGAAAATTTAGAGAAAGTTTTCGACTTAGCACTATTCCACACCTCGTCTCGTATAACAGGAGTTTCACTGTCTAAGTTTAATTCATTAATGAAGCTACGTATTTCTATGAGATTTTTAAGTGAATACTTATCTCCCCTTCCCAACAAACTTACTTTTATCCCATTCTTATCAAACAGCGAAAATATTTGCAGTGCTTCCTCATTAGTCTTTGCTAATATGGATGTGGAGCCCAATATTCCTTGGTTTATTAGTTTGTTAACTGTTGGTACTATTAAATTATTATCTTGATATTCAACCACTGTCACTTTGCCCTTTTCCTTTGAAACTGCAGAAATAGGTGTTCTTTTAAGACGTTCTTCCATATTTGTGACAAAATCATTGCTAAACTCTACAACACTTCTACTACTTCTATAATTCTCCACAAGTTCATACAACTTAGAATTCTCGAAATTAAGAATACTACTCATGTATTTAGAATCTGAGCCCCTAAAAGAATATATATTCTGATCGTCATCCCCCACAGCTATAACTCTCATATCTTCATTTCTTGCCATAAGAGCCCTTATAAGTCTGAATTCATTTTTATCCATATCTTGTGCCTCATCTATTACCAGCACCGTCTTTGTAATCTTTGAAAATTCCACTTCTCCCATTTCTATTGCTGATGCGGCACGACTTATGATATTTGCTGACTTTTCTAAATTGCCAACCTGTCCTAATAAGTCAAAGCAATAAGAGTGAAATGTTTTAATTTCCACAAAATACGCTGCATTATTTATGAGCTCTCTCAACCTTTTTTTAAACTCCGTAGCAGCGGCTCTTGAAAAAGTAATCATTAAAAGCTGTTCGTGCTTAATATCTTCCATATACAAAAGTGATGCAAGCTTGTGTACCAATATTTTCGTCTTGCCACTTCCCGGTCCCGCGGCAACAACTATATACTTGGTCTCCTTATCGTTTATAATGCTTAACTGTGCAGGAGATAGCTGTCCAAACAACTGCCTGAATCTTTCAGGCGTCAAGTTTCTTTGTATTTCATCACCCTTTGGACCTTTGAAATATTTTTTTAAAAAAGAACTGTATTCCAACTGAAAATAATCATCAACAAACTTAAGAGCTGCCTTGTAGTCCTCCATCATCTTTTTTGCATACTCACCCACTATATGTATCATTTCCATTTTCTGCTTGTAGTACTTCTTAAGATAGTTATAATCATCAATCTTGTACCTGATTTTATTATCTTTAACTATCCTTTCGATGCCAAGTGCATTATAAGTTACTAAAAAGCCACCTTCAATCTTTAGTGCTCCTATTTTTGAAAGATAATAAAGAGCATCCTCAACATGCCAAGAATCTATCTTTATATTCATAAGCTGCATACTGAAATTATATTCTTCCATAAGTTCAAGTACTGAAAATTCTATTTCTGATTCTTTGTTAATATTTATTTCATCTAAATATTTCAATATAAATTGAGAGATATCCCATCTTCTTTCTAATTCTTCCAAAGATTTATCAAAATCTTTCATTAGAGTAATTCTAACATGGTCCTTAGAATTCCGAGCATTTTCTCTTTTAATTAAACCTTTAATTGTCCAGAAATTCAATACGGTTTTAATTTTATCTGTATTTGACTTCTTC
The DNA here is from genome assembly GCA_028700795.1 of Tissierellia bacterium. Lineage (GTDB taxonomy): Bacteria > Bacillota > Clostridia > Tissierellales > Sedimentibacteraceae > Sedimentibacter. Next base: position 2,351 of record JAQVRY010000114.1, read on the forward strand.
ACTCCATTCTCAGCTGCAAGCTCATTTAAATCTTTAATGTTATAGGTAGAAGGTATCTGAGATATTTTGCTAATAATAAAACGCTCCAACTCCATAAAACTGCCAAAAATATTTAAGGTCTTATTTCCGAAGCCGCTTTCTTCGGCATATACGATAAGATCTTTTGAATCAGCCAAAATGCCTACCTGTCTCAAAAGCTGTATAAGATGTAAAACTAAATCCTTTTCCATTCCCATACGGTCAGAAATGTAGTCAACTCTTGCCTCAGCTTCCTGCTCACCAGCTTTACTGCGACTTCTTGTAGAAATTAGCATACTCATTATGCTCACTGCTTGCTCTTTCTCTAATTCACTAAATAATGCAGAACTTCTAATCTTTTCTGCAACTTCCGCCAAATTTTTAGCTCTTATACTATCTGCATATACCCTTGGCATATTTTGACTACGTTTAATATAACCTGCATTCTCCAATGCTGAAATAGCTGTTTTTACTCTTGTTTCAACATCTCTTACACCTTCATCCCAGCCTGCATCCCTAGCTATTTCCAATGCTGAATTTGACATTCGTGACCTTGTCCTTGTTGCATCTTTGATAGCCTTCCACACCTGCTGAATTTCCTGTATGCTAATTTTTGTTTGATTTAAAAGCATAAAATGTTTATTTAAGTCATTATCATTAAACAAGACAAAGCAACGCGCACTAATATTCTGATCCCTACCTGCACGGCCTGCCTCCTGAACATAATTTTCTAAGGAATCGGATATATCATGATGAATAACCATCCCCACGTCTTTTTTATCTACACCCATTCCAAAAGCCGAAGTGGCAACCATAATATCCACTTCTCCCCTAATAAATTCATCCTGATTTTGACTTTTTTCTATTTTATCCATACCTCCATGGTAAGATCTTGCTTCATACCCATCATCACATAATCTTTTGGCAAGTTCTTCTGCCTTCTTGGTTCTTGAAATATAAATAATTGTAGGACACTTGTTGTATTCAAGAAGTTCTCTAATGGCTTCATATTTTTCTGACTCTTCTTTTCTTATTACCTTATATGAGAGGTTTTGTCTTGCGGAGCTTGCCGTATAAAGTTTCAGCTCTAAATTGAGTTCTTTCTTAAAATATTCTTTTATATCATCTATTACATTCTGCTTTGCAGTTGCTGTAAAACAAGAAACAGGAATCATGTATTCAAGGTTCTTCTTTTCACATATTTTCTTAATGAACTCAGCTATGTAAAGGTAATCAACTCTAAAATCTTGTCCCCAAGCTGAAAAACAATGGGCTTCATCTATTACAAACCGTGCAATTTTCCTATCAGATAAAAGCTTTTCTATAGATTTGGATCTCAGTGACTCTGGAGAAATATAAAGCATGAAAGCATCTCCACGTTCAACTCGTCTAATGGCTTCAGCTCTTTCTATGGGATCTAAAAGGCCGTTAATTGTCACTGCATCAGTTATACTTATCTTTTCTAAATTATCAACCTGGTCTTTCATAAGTGATTGTAAAGGTGATATCACGACTGTAAGAGCTTTCGTATTTCTTCCTTCCATAAGAGCCGGAACCTGAAAGGTAATAGATTTTCCACCACCTGTAGGAAATACTGCAAGTAAGGAATCTCTATTTATAGCAGTTCTTACAGCCTGTTCCTGTAAAGGTACTCCTTCAAATGTTCTGTAAGCATCGTAACCAAAAAATCTTTTGAGACCTTTAACAGCATCCATCATTTCATCACAATACTCACAACCTGCAGCACACCTTGTCCCCCTTAACATATTCATAACAACATCTACATGAGGATATCTCATGAATATCCAGGGAGGAGTTATTGAATATTCATCATCTGCATTTATGAGAGACAAACAATAAGCTAGCTCAATTCCACTTTCTAAAATAAGCTTCTGAATATCAATATTGTCGCAAATTTTTCCGTAAAAATATTTCCTAATTTCATCCTCACCAAATTCTTTATAACATTTAAATCCAACATATGAAAAGAAATCAGAAAAGCCCTTCTTATCTCCTAACAATATATAATAAATACGCTTTATTTCCTCCGGAAGCACGTTGAATGTTTCAACCTCATCATAAAAAAGATCTCGTGCTTTCTTAGAATCATTCACCGGATTGTTAAGTTCATCAGTCTGAAGTTTCTCATCTTTTACTAA
>JAQVRY010000026.1 GCA_028700795.1 Tissierellia bacterium
GGGTAGAGGAATGTCCCCAAAAAGGACTTGAATTATACGAACGTTTATAATATAATCATAGAAAAACATTCGTCGAGGATAATATGAAAAAATATAAAAGAAATCAAAGAATCGGTGCATTGATGAAAATTTTTGCTGAAAAACCTAATTACTTGTTTTCATATAATTATTTTTGTGGAATTTTCAATGCAGCAAAATCAACAATAAGTGAAGATGTGGCAATCGTTAAGGAATTGGTGGAAGAAATGAATTTCGGCAGGATTGAAACCATTTCCGGAGCTTCGGGAGGAGTTATGTTCATATCCATATTGGGAAGTAAGGAAAGAAATGATATACTTGAACAGTTATGCTCTTTATTTTCGCAAAAAAACAGGATACTGCCCGGCGGATTTATTTATTTGACCGACATTTTTAACAATCCGCGAATTGTGTCGAATATTGCCGAAGTTATTTCTTCTGAATTTAGTAATAAGCATATTGATTATATTGTTACAGTAGAAACAAAAGGTATACCCGTCGCTATAATGACAGGCCAAAAGTTAAATGTTCCAGTGGCTGTAATCAGGAGAAACAACAAAATTACCGAAGGAGCAACAGTTAGCATAAATTATGTTTCCGGTTCATCAAACAATATTCAAACCATGTCATTATCAAAAAGGTCATTAAAGGAAGATGCTGAAATTCTAATAGTTGATGACTTTATGAAAGGCGGAGGAACCTGCAAGGGTATGGAGGATATGATGAGAGAATTTAATGCAAATGTTGTAGGGACTGCTGTTGTTATTGAAACTATAGAGCCGGAAAAGAAATTAGCAGACAATTATATTTCATTATTGGTACTTAATAATACGAGTATAAAAGAAGGTATTATTGAAATACGACCAAGCCCCAAATTGTTAAAATAAATTCATATTTTTGTGAAAATGTTTTTTTGCTATTTTTTAGTATTTATAGTATAATGACTAAAATGGACATAATTTTGGGGGAAGGTGGTGACAACATGAAAATATCAGACGTGAGAGTAAGAAAAATTAATTCTGAGGGCAAGATGAAGGCAATCGTTTCCGTAACCTTTGATGATTGTTTTGTGGTACATGATATTAAAATAATTGAAGGTCAAGAAGGGTTGTTTATAGCAATGCCCAGCAGGAAGATGCCGGATGGAGAGTTTAAAGATATAGCTCATCCAATTAATTCTGAAACAAGGAATCTTGTTGCAGAGGCTGTATTTAGAGCATATGAAGAAAAGCGCACAGAAGAAAGCAAAAACGTGGAAGAAGCCGCTCTTCTGTAACGCTGCTACTGGATGATTTACAGTCAACAGTACTCGGGTCTTTCATAGACCCTTTTATTGTGCAAACAACAAGGCTCACAATTTTGATGAATATTCCTGAATAATTTTTTGACTTACTAAATAATATGATATATAATAACTCAGTATTACAGATTTACATTAAGGAGAATTTATTATGAGTATGTCAATTATTTTAGCAGCAGGCGAAGGTACCAGAATGAAATCAGATATTCCGAAAACGTTGCACAAAGTTTGTGGAAAAGAAATGATTAAATACATAATTGAAGCATCTGTAAATTCAGGCATAGAAAAAAACATTGTTGTTTTGGGACATGGAAAAGAAAAAATTGGACACAATATTAAAGATATGAATGTACAAACTGTTGAACAGCCAATTGGAGATGGAGTTCCTTATGGAACGGGTTATGCTGTAATGGCTGCAGAAAACTATATTGAAGATGAGGACATGGTTTTAATACTTTGTGCTGACGGACCTCTTATTAGAAAAGAAACATTAATTGACTTTATGAACTATCATTTAGAGAATAACTATGCTGCATCGATAATGACAGCTGATTTAAATAATCCGAAGGGTTACGGAAGAATAATAAGAAAGGCTGATAAGTCTATTGATAAAATTGTAGAAGAAAAAGATGCATCAGAAGAAATTAAAAATATTAAGGAAATAAATACGGGGATATTTTGTTTTAAGGGTGAACTCTTAAAATATGCTTTGAAAAAAATAAGTAGGGATAACTCACAGAATGAATATTATCTTACGGATACAATAAAGGTTTTAAATAATGAAGGTGCAAAAATAGGCGGTTGGCAGCTTAAGGATGCAGATGATATCAAGGCTGTAAATGACAGAGTTCAGCTTTCTGAAGTAACAAAAATAATGCAGAAAAGAATCAACCAAAGACATATGTATTCAGGTGTTACAATCATTGCCCCGGATAATACATATATAGAGGATAATGTTAAAATCGGCAAAGATACGGTTATTTATCCTAATACATATTTGGAAGAAGGAACGGTTATAGGAGACCACTGCACAATTGGACCTAACTCAAGGATAATCAATTCCACTGTAAGAAATAATGCAACAGTTGATAGTTCAAAGGTTATTGAATCTATTATCGGTGACGGAGCACGTGTAGGACCTTTTGCATTCTTGAGACCGGGCAGCAATTTAGGCACAAATGTGAAAATAGGTGATTTTGTTGAAGTAAAGAAATCAATCATCGGAGACAATTCAAAATCATCCCATTTGGCATACATAGGTGACGCAGAAATAGGCAAAAATGTTAATATAGGATGCGGAGTTGTTTTTGTTAATTACGATGGAAAGAATAAACACAAAACAATTGTCGGTGACGGAGCTTTTGTAGGAAGCAATTCAAATTTAGTTGCTCCCGTTACTATTGAAAAAGGTGGATATGTGGCTGCAGGCTCTACCATAACAGAAAATGTCAAAGAGGGAGATTTAGCAATTGCAAGAGCAAGGCAGGTCAATAAAGAAGGAAAAGGTAAGAATAGATTTTAAAGAGGTTAATATATGTATATAATTGCAGGACTTGGCAATCCGGGTAAGGAATATACAAGCTCAAGACATAATTCAGGTTACATGGCATTGGAATATTTAGCGGAAAAACTTAGTGTAAAATTGAATAAACTAAAATTCAACTCCGTATATGGGGATACTTCCATAAACGGAGAAAAAGTCATGCTTGTAAAGCCCGTAACCTACATGAACAGAAGCGGAATTGCAATAGCGGAAATTGTAAAATTCTATAAAATCCCGATTGAAAATCTCATTGTTATTTACGATGATATAGATATACCCTTAAGTGCTTTAAGAATCAGGCCCAATGGAAGTGCAGGCACTCATAATGGGATGAAATCAATAGTCGAAAGTATAGGAAGTGAGTTTCCGCGAATAAGAATAGGAATAGGAAGAAATGATGAAATGGATTTGGCCGATTATGTGCTGCAGAAATTTTCATCATCTGAAAAAGATATTGTCTCTCCCATTATTGAAAAAGCAGCAGAAGCTGCATTAGAAATTATTGAAAATGGAATTGACAGCGCAATGCAGAAATTTAATATCAACAAGTTAGGGGAAACACCTTTAATATGAACAAAGTTTTGTTTGACCAATTTCAAAGAACAGAAAAATTTAAAAGAATAAATGAAAATTATAAAAAAAGAAAAAGCCAGCTGGTCCAAGGACTTAACGAAGAAGGATTAGCTTATTTAGCATGCAATCTTTTAGATACATCCAATAAAATATTAATTCTTACAAGCAGTGAAGCGAAATCAAAGAGGTATGAAGAGAGTATTAGAGCTTATACAGAGCATTTAGACCGTCTTCAGCCTAAAGAATTCATTTTGTATAATGTTGATGCTTTAAGCAAGGATGTGGAGCACAAAAGAGCAAATCTATTGTATGACATTTTAAATAAGCGCAAAAGCATTGTAACTGCTTCAATTAATTCAATAATTACAAGAGTAATGTCTAAAGATAGATTTAAGGAAAGTATTATAGAATTAAAATACGGCAACAGCTATGACTTAAATGAATTAAGAAGCTGTCTGATTAAGCTTAAATATGAGAGAGTAGATGCAATAGAAGGAGTTGGTCAATTCTCTGTAAGAGGTGGAATTATTGATATTTTTTCTCCTTCCGAAGCAAATCCATTTAGAGTAGAATTTTTTGATGATGAAGTAGATTCAATAAGGTTAATCGATTTAAAAACACAGCGCTCAGTTAAAAACATAAAATCTGTTAAGATTCTTCCTTGCAGCGACATCTTGTTTAAAAAAGAAGAAATTAAAATTATTTTATCTGAAGTTGAAAAGGATTATAATGAGCGTCAAAACAACAAATTAAGCAAAGAAGCGGGAAAGAATTTAAAGAACCTATACAAAAGCTATCAAGATAAGCTGATGGGCGGTATGGGTATTGAAAATGCAGACCTTCTAGTACCTTTTATAAAGGAATCTTTTTCAAATATTTTAGATTATTTTGAAGAGGATACTATTTTACTTATTGATGAGCCTGAAAGGGTATTTGAAGAAATTAATACTTTGAATGAAAGCTTTCAATTGAAATTTACAGAATTATTTGAAAAGGGAGAAGTCTTTTCAAATCAAAGCGAAGTTTATTTAAATGAGTATGAGTTATTGACGGAAATTTCCAAAAGACCTTATATTTCAGTAAACGGTAAAGAGAAAATAATCAAAACAGATGATTCTGTTCATATGCTTTTCAAAGAAGCTCCCTCTTACTACGGCAAGATTGAAGAGCTATCAAAGGAGCTGAACAGGCTGAAATATAAAGGATACAAAGTAGACATTATACTTAGTACCTATGAAAGCTGCAGGAAACTTCATAATCTATTAAATGATTATGAATGTACCACCACATTGTCTAAAGATGCCAATACGGCTGAAAGCGGACAAGTGGTAATTGCACCCGGAGAATTAATAAAAGGATTTGAATACTACGATAATAAGATTCTTGTACTTACAGAAAATGAAGTACTTGGTTCAGTAAAGCGTAAATCCCGTAAACCAAAAAAACGCAAGGGTGCCTTAATTGAGGTCTTCACCGACTTAAAAGTAGGAGATTATGTAGTACATGAGCATCATGGCATCGGTCAATATATAGGAATTGAAAAAATTGAGGTACAAAATATTCAAAAGGATTATTTGTGTATCAAATATAAAGCCGAAGACAAGTTGTATGTTCCTGTTGATCAAATGTCTCTTATTCAAAAGTATATTGGTTCAGATTCAGAAAAACCTAAGCTTAATAAAATGGGCAGCTCAGACTGGGCGAAAATTAAGGAGCGCTCAAAGGCAGCCATAGAAAATATGGCAGTTGAGCTGATTAAACTGTATGCTGAAAGAAAGGTATCAAAGGGATATGCATTTACAAGAGATACCGAGTGGCAGAAAGAGTTTGAATATAAATTTCCTTTTACAGAAACAGAAGACCAGCTTCGCTGCGTAAAAGAGATTAAAAAAGATATGGAAAAGGCTGTTTGCATGGACAGACTTCTCTGCGGCGATGTTGGATTCGGAAAAACCGAAGTGGCAATGAGAGCTGCATTTAAAGCGGTTATGGACTCAAAGCAAGTAGCGATGTTAGTACCAACAACCATATTGGCACAGCAGCATTATTCAAATTTACTTGAAAGATTCAGAGGATATCCCATTAAAATTGAAATGCTAAGCCGTTTTAGAACACATTATCAACAAAACAAAATAATCAATGATTTAAATAAAGGTTTGATTGATATTGTAATAGGAACACATAAACTTCTTTCCAAAGAGCTTAAATTTAAGGATTTAGGACTTTTGATAATAGATGAGGAACAAAGATTTGGTGTCAGGCATAAGGAATTGATAAAACAGCTTAAATCAAATATAGATGTTCTTACGCTATCAGCAACACCTATACCTCGAACCCTTCATATGTCTATGATTGGTGTAAGGGACATGAGCATCATATCTGAACCGCCGGGAGACAGGCTTCCTATACAGACTTATGTTATTGAATATAACGAAGGATTGATAAAGGATGCAATCGAAAAGGAAATTTTAAGAAAAGGCCAGGTTTATTACGTCCACAACAGAGTGGCAGACATAGACCATACAGCAGCAAAGCTGAGAAAGCTGCTGCCTGATGCGCGTATTGCAGTGGCTCACGGGCAAATGAGCGAACGACACCTTGAAAATATAATGCTTGAATTTGTAAATAAGGAATATGATATTTTGGTTTGTACAACCATAATTGAAACCGGAATGGACATACCCAATGTAAATACATTGATTATAGATAATGCAGATTATTTAGGACTTTCACAGCTGTATCAGCTTCGGGGAAGGATAGGCAGGTCAAACAAAGTTTCTTTCGCATACCTTACCTACGAGAAGGACAAAATGCTATCAGAAGTTGCCGATAAAAGGCTTAAGGCAATAAAGGAATTTACAGAGTTTGGCTCAGGATTTAAAATAGCCATGCGTGACTTGGAAATAAGAGGCAGCGGAAATATATTAGGCTCCGAACAGCATGGTCATATGCTGGCAGTAGGATATGATTTATATGTTAAGTTCTTGGGCCGTGCAGTAAAGGAAATTCAAGGAAAACATTTGAAAGAAGATATTGAAACATCGGTTGATTTAAATGTTGACGGCTACATTCCTTCATCATTTATTGAAAATGAAGAGCAGAAAATAGAAATATACAAAAAAATAGCAGCTGCAGATAATAAAAATGATATATTTGAAATAACTGAAGAAATTATTGATAGGTTTGGGAATGTTCCCGTTCAAGTGGATAATCTTTTAAAAATATCATACATTAAATCATTGAGCAAGACACTACGAGTAAAATCATTAACTCAGGCAGGTAATACGGTAAATATTGAAATGACCAAAGATGACCTGAGTCAAGATATCATTGAGTTTTTAATAAAGAATTATTATAAAAAAATAAGTTTTGTTGGAACAAACGAGCCAATTATAAAATATAAATTAGATTCTCTTGAGCAAATGAAAATTCTTAGGGAATTGGAAGAGTTTTTGGAAATACTAAATAATTTTAAAGCAGGTAAGACTGCTGTGGAGGAAAAACATGAATAAATTTAAAAAATCATTATTCTTAATAACTTTATTATGCATAGCTTTAGCATTTACAGCATGTACAAACAAAAATGACCAAGTTATGGATGATAATACAAAGGCAACAGTAAACGGTAAAGCTATTTTGAAGGAAGAATATGATGATGCATTGGCATATTATAAGGATTATGTTGAGTATCAATATGGCGAAGATATCTGGGAAACGGAAACACCAAAAGGTTTAACTTATAAAGAAATGTATGAAGAATATGTAATGGATGAAATGACTAAATCATTGCTTTTGCTGGATGCTGCAGAAAAAGAAGGAATAACAGTAACTGAAGAAGAAAAACAACACTCATTAGAAAACTTTAAAACTAATTTCCAAAACGACGAAGAGTATAAAAGTTTCATGGAACAAAAAGGCATGACAGAAGAATTTGTTTTACAAGAGTTAACCAAAGAGATATTAATTAATAATTATATAACATCAAAAATTGACAGCTTAAACCCAAATGATGATGAGTTGAAAACTCTTTTTGAAGAAATGAAAATGAATGTTCAGGTAAAGGCAAGCCATATACTAGTTGATACAGAAGAAGAAGCTTTAAAAGTAATTGAAAGAATTAATAAGGGTGAAGACTTTGCAGAACTTGCAAAGGAATTGTCTACTGATACCGGCAGTGGTTTAAACGGAGGGGACTTGGATTATTTCAGCTATGGGCAAATGGTTAAACCTTTCTCAGAATCAGCATTTGCATTAGAAATAGGAGAAGTTAGCCAGCCTGTACAATCTGATTTCGGATATCATATTATTAAGTTAACAGATAAGATAGTTGATGAAGATAAAACCGTGGAATCGGAGAAATCTAATCTTATTGAATATTACAAAACATACAAATTCCAGGACCTATTGGAAGAACTAAAAAGCACTGCAGTAATAGTAATAAATTAAAGATTTGTCAATTTTAGTAAAAAAATGTTGATAATTTTATTTTCTTCCATTATAATGATGTGATGTTACTTTTCCTAAAAATATTTTAATCATTATATAAACTAATAGGATAAAATCTATTAAAGTGTAAATAATAGAAAATATTAAAAGAAATGTCATAAAAATATAAAAATATGTAATTGGAGGAACGTAAGTAATGAAAGCAACAGGAATTGTAAGAAGAATTGACGACTTAGGTAGAGTTGTAATTCCTAAAGAAATAAGAAGAACTTTAAGAATAAGAGAAGGCGACCCTTTAGAAATATTCACCGATAGAGAAGGTGAAATAATATTAAAGAAATACTCACCTATTGGGGAATTGACTGAATTTGCAGGAGAATATGTGGAATCATTATTTGAAACAACCAGACATATTGCAATAATTACTGATAGAGATGGCGTAATTGCCGTTTCGGGGAGTTCTAAGAAAGATTATGCAGAAAAAAGATTAAGTCCGGAATTGGAAAAAATAATTGAAAGCAGAGAAACATATCAAACAAATGCAGCTTCAAAACCAATAAGAATTACTGCCAATGAATTTAATCCTGACAATTATACTAGTCAGGTTATATCACCGATTATGGTGCACGGAGACCCAATAGGGGCTGTTATACTTTTATCTAAGGATAAAGGCTCTAAAATGTCTGAAGTAGAAGAAAAATTAATAAAAACAGCAAGTATATTTTTAGCACGACAAATGGAGAATTGAAGATGCCCTAACCCAATTTTTCCGACCAAAGGGAGAGAAAAATTGAGGTAGGTCATTCGCAACGAGCGCCAATTTTGTGTGACGCAAGGAACAAACAAAATTGTGCAGCGAGACTGCGGTATATGTAGATTGTCTTATATTGAAAGGTGTTTCCAACAAATTGGAAGCACTTTTATATTTGCTTACAAATTAACACTATATTTTGACAATGAGTTTTTTGGTACAAGCCATTGACATAAATGATTTTTTTTGTCATACTTATATATGGATTAATATATAAGAGGCTGCTTTAGTATTAACCAGAAAGAGGTGCAATTATGAAAATTAGGTTTTTAGGTGCAGTAAACGGTGTTACCGGCTCAAACCACTTAATTCAGGCGCGAGATAAAAATATCATGCTCGATTGCGGTATGTACCAAGGCAAGGATGAGGATCTGAATGCAGAAGAATTTGCAGTAAATCCTGCAGATATTGATTGCCTATTATTGAGTCACAGTCATATCGATCACAGCGGAAGGATTCCTTTATTGGTAAAGAAAGGTTTTAAAGGAGTCATTTATTGCTCAAAACCCACCTATGATCTTTGTGAGATAATGCTGTTAGATTCAGCACATATTCAAGAAACAGAGGCACAGTGGAAAAACAACAAAGCAAAACGTTCAGGGAAAAAATTTGTGGAGCCCTTGTACACGCAGGAAGATGCTATAGAGAGCTTGCAGTATTTCAAACCTGTTTTATACGATCAAATTATAAATATTGATGAAAATACTACTGTTAAATTTAATGATGCCGGCCATATTTTAGGCTCTTCAATCATTGAAATGTGGCTCAAGGATGAAGATGATACAATAAAGTTAGTGTATTCCGGAGATTTGGGCATGCGTGAAAAGCCTATATTAAAAGATCCGGCTCTAATAGACAGAGCTGATTATTTAATAATGGAAGCAACCTACGGCAACAGAATTCACGGAAACATCGAGCAAAGAACAGAAGAGCTTATCAAAATAATATTAAAAACAGCTAAAAGAGGAGGAAGCGTAATTATTCCGTCCTTTGCGGTTGGAAGAACACAAGAACTGATTTATGAGCTGAACAAATATTATGACAGCCATTTGAATGAAATTGGTACTGAGGAAAATGAATTAAGAAATATACCGGTCTTTATAGACAGCCCGCTTGCAATTAAGGCAACAGAAATATTCAAAAGGAACAGCCATGCTTTTGATAAAGAAGCAAAAGATTATTTAATGAAAGGGGACAACCCGTTGGATTTTGAAAATCTGCATTTTACACTTAGCGCAGATGAATCAAAGCAATTGAATTTTTCAACAGAGCCTAAAATTATTATTTCTGCCAGCGGAATGTGTGAAGCAGGAAGAATAAGACATCATTTAAAGCACAATCTCTGGAGAAAGGAAGCAAGCATTGTATTTGTAGGATATCAAGCTGAAGGAACTTTAGGCAGAAGGTTGTTGGACGGTGAAAAAAATGTGAAATTATTTGGCGAAGATATTAAAGTCAATGCTGAAATTTATAATATTGAAGGATTTTCGGGACATGCCGATAAACCGTCTCTTCTTAACTGGATTGGCGGCTTTAACGAAAAGCCCGGGAACATTTTTATAGTTCATGGAGAAAAGGAATCAAAAGAAGCCTTTGCCATGGAAGTAAAAGAAAGGTTTGGTATAAACAGTATAATTCCACAATACAACGTTGTTTATGATATTAAAAAGAGAAATTTGATAAATGAAGTAGTTCTTAAAGATGAAAAACAAAAAGTTAAGGATAAGCAAATACAAGAATTATTAAAAGAAGTTGATGAGCTAAGGAAGGCATTTGAAAACGCATTATCAAAAACGAAAGGTTGTCTGAGGCTCGAAGATGTTGATACTGACAAATTCGAAAATATAAACAATAATATCAAAAGCCTTGAAAATGAAATTATGAATTTAACTATGATCAGTGCAAAATAGATTTCTTGAAAAAAAGTTAAATAGGAGGACGAACATGAAAGTTTTAATGACAGGCAATGAAGCAGTTGCTCAAGGAGCTTATGAAGCAGGCATTCAATTTGCTGCAGCATATCCCGGAACACCTAGTACAGAAATATTGGAAAATATAGCTCTTCGTAAGGAAATAACAGCAGAATGGGCACCAAATGAAAAAGTGGCAGTTGAGTCAGCACTTGGTGCAAGCATTGCAGGAGCAAGAACATTAACAGCAATGAAACATGTTGGACTTAATGTTGCAGCCGACCCATTTTTCACAATTGGGTACACAGGTGTTAACGGCGGAATGGTATTAGTAAACGCAGATGACCCGGGACTTCATTCTTCTCAGAATGAACAGGACAACAGGTACTATGCAAGAATGGCAAAGGTAGCTATGCTTGAACCAAGCAACTCACAGGAAAGTAAGGACATGGTAATAAGAGCCATGGAAATCAGCGAAAAATATAACGTATTGGTAATGCTCAGAATGACTACAAGAGTTTGTCACAGCAAATCAATTGTTGAAACAGGCGAAAGAATAGAAGTTCCGATAAAGCCATACGTGAAAAATCCGCCAAAATACATTATGGCACCTGCTAATGCAAAAGCAGCACACATAGTAGTAGAGAAAAAACTTAAGGAACTTGAAAAGTTTTCAAACGAAACTGAGTTGAATTATATCGAATGGAATGACAAAAAAGTAGGTGTTATTTCAGCTGGTGTTGCTTATCAATATGCAAAAGAAGTATTTGGCAGCAGCGCATCATATTTAAAATTAGGATTCACTTTCCCGCTTCCAATGGAAAAAATCAAAAAATTTGCAGAAGAAGTTGAAACACTTTATGTAATTGAAGAATTAGAACCTTTTATGGAGGAACAGATAAAAGCTGCAGGTATTAAATGTATCGGCAAAGAAAAAATCCCTAATACATGGGAGCTTAATCCGGATATTGTTAAAAAATCAATTTTCGGTACTGAAAATGAAATTATTGATTATGACAGAACCATTGCAGTAGGAAGACCTCCTACACTTTGTGCAGGTTGTCCACATCGTGCATTCTTTTATCAATTGTCAAAGAAGAAGAATACTTTTGTTACGGGAGATATAGGCTGTTATACATTGGGTGGATCACCTCCGTTAAATACAATTGATACAACAATATGTATGGGTGCAAGCATAAGTATGGCACATGGTGCAAAAAAGGTATTTGAAAAGAACAATGACGATAAACGAGTAGTAGCAGTTATAGGAGATTCAACATTCTTCCATTCAGGCATGACAAGTTTGTTGGATGTGGTGTTTAACAAAGGAAATACCATAACATGTATTTTAGACAACAGAATAACAGCGATGACAGGACATCAGGATAATCCCGGAACAGGTTATACACTGCAGGGAGAAGATACTGACACTGTTCAAATTGAGCCTATAGTAAGAGCTTTAGGTATTAAAAACATAAAAACAATAAACCCGATGAATCAGGATGAAATGAAAGCTGCTTTTAATTGGGCTTATGATTTAAATGAACCATCGGTAATAATATCAAGATATCCATGTGCTCTTAAGAAATATTCGAAAGATGACCTTGCAGAATTCGGACCTATTCAAGGTTATTGCGAAGTTGACAAGGATACATGCATAGGATGTAAAATATGCGTAAGTACAGGTTGTCCGGCAATTGTATTTGATAAAGCAGCGAAGAAATCTTCAATCAATAGAATTCAATGCGTTGGCTGTGAGCTTTGTCTCCAGGTATGCCCCACAAAGGCAATCAGTAAGGTAGGTGAATAAAATGAAGGATACTAAAAATATTTTATTGGTAGGTGTTGGCGGCCAAGGAACAATATTGGTAAGTAAAATATTATCAACAGGTCTTGTGGCAGCAGGTTATGACGTTAAAATGTCAGAAATTCATGGAATGGCACAAAGAGGCGGCAGTGTTTCGACTCAGGTAAGATATGGAAGTGAAGTTTCTTCGCCTATTATTGGAATCGGTGAAGCAGATATTTTGGTTTCTTTTGAAACAATGGAAACACTGAGGTGGTTTGAATTCTTAAAGCCTGACGGTGTTGTCTTAATTAATGATTTTGAAATATCTTCAGCTCCTATACTCATGGGAAAAGTTGATTATCCTGAAGGAATAATTGAATTGATTGAAGGAAAAGCTAAAGCCAAGGTTATTAATGCCGGCGAAATAGCTGAAGAATTAGGTAATCAGAAGGTTATGAACGTAGTCTTATTAGGAGCCTTGATTAAATCAATGAACTTAACCGATATTGACTGGGAAGATGTCATTAAAAATCAGGTAAAAGAAAAATTTGTAGATATTAACATTAAAGCATTCAATAAAGGAATGAATGCTGTTTAAAAGGAAGGCATATTATGAGCTATAAAGTACTTGCTGTTAATACAGGTTCAACTTCTACTAAAATAGCATTGTATGAAGATGAAAAAGAAATTTTTGCTAAAAATTTTAGTCATCCTGATGAGGATATCAATAAATTTGATGATGTTAAAGACCAGCTTAACATGAGATTGGAATTTGTCAGATCTTATATGGAAGAAAAAGAATTTGATATTAGGGAACTATCTTGTGTTGTTGCAAGAGGAGGAATGCTGCTTCCCGTTAAATCAGGAGCATATGTTGTTAATGAGGTCATGCTTGACAGAGTGGAAAATCATCCTGTCATGGAGCATGCATCAAATCTTGCAGCTCCAATTGCATACGATATTGCAAAGGAAGCAGGAATACCTTCATATATATATGACTCTGTAATGACAGATGAATTTCCTGACATTTCTCGTATATCCGGCATGCCGGATATACCTCGAAAAAGCACAAGCCATGTTTTAAATACAAGAGCAATGGCTATAAAATATGCTAAAAGCATTGGTAAAAACTACGGAGAGCTAAACATTATTGTTGCGCATTTAGGCGGAGGTATTTCAATCAATCTCCATCATAATGGTCAGATAATAGACTTGATTTCAGATGATGAAGGACCCTTTTCACCTGAAAGAGCAGGAAGAGTACCGTGCAGAGAGCTGATAAACCTTTGTTATTCAGGCAAGTTTGATAAAAAAACAATGCAGCGCAAGCTAAGGGGAAACGGAGGCTTAAAAGCATATTTAAGCACAGTTGATGCAAGAGAAGTTGAGACATTGATTCAAGAGGGCAATGAATATGCAGGATTGATTTATGAAGCAATGGCATACCAAATAGCAAAAGGAATCGGTGAACTGGCTACGGTTGTAGAAGGAAAAGCAGATGTTATTATTCTTACCGGAGGTATTGCACATTCTAAGATGCTTACTTCCTGGATAAAAAACAGAGTATCTTTTATATCTCATGTAGAAATAATGCCCGGTGAAAATGAAATGGAAGCTTTAGCTTACGGCGCTTTAAGGGTGCTGAGAGGTGAAGAAAAAGCAAGAGAATATATAGAGGTATAGGGACACACATGTCCCCATACCAAAAAACAGTAACCTCTAATGGTTACTGTTTTTGTGTATGCCCCAATACTGATGGAATACTTTAGAAGGTTCATAATAGTACGAATAAAAGATAATATAATTGATTATAAGTTCGTAATAAGACGAATGTACAATCAATAAATTCTTGAAATAACTATATAAACCGTTGACAAGGGTTTTTATATTTGTTATTATATCTTTGTAAAATGTAAAAAAGGAAGGTCTATTTATGAACTTTGATGTTAAGAGGGTATTTGTTGAAAAAAGAGTAGGGTTTAACACCGAAGCATTGAATTTATTGAGCAGCTTAAAAGAAAATTTAAATATTGAAAAATTAAACAACCTTAGAATATTGAACAGATATACAGTATCAAATATTGATGATGACGATTTTAAGAAAAGTGTAAACACTGTTTTTTCAGAGCCGAATCAGGATACTGTGTATTTTGAAGATGTTGTTCTTAAAGGACATGTTTTTGCCGTTGAATATTTGCCTGGACAATATGACCAAAGAGCAGATTTTGCAGCTCAATGCATGCAAATCGTCACAGGAAAAGAAAAACCAAGTGTTAAATATGCTAAAGTTTTTGTTCTTGAAGGAGAGCTATCAAAGTATGATATTGATAAAATTAAGAATTACTACATTAACCCTGTTGATTCCAGAGAAGCACAATTAGCAAAACCTCATTCTTTAAATGATGAATATCCGGTTGCAGATGACGTGCAAACAGTAAACTTTATAAATAAATCTAAACAAGAATTAGAAGAATATCGAAAAGACATAGGTCTCGCTATGAGTTTTGAGGATTTAGTCTTTTGTCAGGAATACTTTAAAAATATAGAAAAGAGAAACCCTACAATTACCGAAATTAAAGTTATTGATACCTATTGGTCAGACCACTGCAGACACACAACCTTTTCTACGGTTATAGAAAATATTGAATTTGAAAAAGGAAAAATATCAGAAGAAGTTAAAAACACATATGATGAATTTTTGAATGCAAGTAAATTTGTAAATGAGCGCAAGAAGGATGTAACCCTAATGGAGCTGGCAACCATTGGAGCCAAGGAGTTAAGAAAAAAAGGACTTTTGAATGACTTGGAAATATCCGAAGAAATTAATGCATGCAGTATTATCATAAATGTAGATATAGACGGAAAAAATGAAGAATGGCTTTTAATGTTTAAAAACGAAACACATAATCACCCAACAGAAATCGAGCCCTTTGGAGGAGCAGCCACATGCCTTGGGGGAGCCATAAGAGACCCTCTGTCAGGGCGTTCATATGTATATCAAGCAATGCGTGTTACAGGAAGCGCAGATCCCGGACGGAAAATTGAAGATACATTACCGGGGAAGCTTCCACAAAGGAAGATTACAACGGAAGCAGCAGCTGGTTACAGTTCCTACGGAAATCAAATCGGACTTGCAACCGGTTTTGTTAATGAAATATATCATCCTGATTATGTTGCCAAAAGAATGGAAGTTGGTGCAGTCATTGCAGCGGCACCCAGAGAAAATGTGATAAGACAAACACCGCAAAATGGCGATGTTGTAATACTATTAGGAGGAAGAACCGGCAGAGACGGTATAGGAGGAGCAACGGGTTCATCAATGGAGCATACGGAAGAATCCATATTGTTAAGGGGCTCGGAAGTACAAAAGGGAAATGCTCCTACAGAAAGAAAAATTCAAAGATTGTTTAGAAAAAAAGAAGTAACCACACTTATAAAAAAATGCAACGATTTTGGTGCAGGCGGAGTTTCGGTAGCCATAGGAGAATTAGCTGACGGTTTAAATATTAACTTGGATTTGGTACCAAAAAAATACGACGGACTTGACGGAACTGAACTGGCTATTTCCGAATCTCAAGAAAGAATGGCAGTCGTTGTAAGAAAAGAAGATGTCCTTAAATTTAATAAATATGCCAAAGAAGAAAATCTTGAGTCTACAGTGGTTGCAGAGGTTACGGATGACAGAAGGCTCAAAATGACATGGAGAGGAAAGACAATACTTGATATTAGCAGAGATTTTTTGGATACCAACGGAGTAAAGCAAAAAACAAATGCTAAAATAACTGAACCTGTTAACTCAAAGTATAAAAGAAGTTTTGGAAGTAACAATATAAGAGAATTATGGCTTGAAAATTTAAATGAGCTGAATGTTGCAAGTCAAAAAGGAATGATTGAAAGATTTGATTCAACAGTGGGTGCCGGCTCAGTATTGGTGCCCTTTGGAGGCAAGACACAGCTTACACCTGCAGAAGGAATGGCTGCCAAAATTCCTGTTGAAGAGGGAGTTACATCTACCTGCTCTTTAATGACTTATGGATTTGATCCTTATCTTTCTAAGGAAAGCCCTTATCATGGTGCAATGTATGCGGTAATACATTCTGTTGCAAAAATAGTAGCAATGGGCGGTGAGCACAAGAACATTCGGCTTACATTCCAAGAATATTTTGAAAAGCTTAACAAGGAGCCTGAAAGATGGGGGAAACCTTTAAGCGCTTTGTTGGGTGCATTCAAAGTTCAGCACGAGCTTAATATACCCTCCATTGGAGGAAAGGACAGCATGTCTGGTACATTTAACGAACTTAATGTACCGCCTACATTAATAAGCTTTGCAGTAACAGTGTCAGATGTTGAAAATATTATTTCACCTGAATTCAAGAGGGCAAACAACAAGGTTGTTTTAATAAAGATTAAAAAAGACGAAAATAATATTCCTGATTTTGAAGATATTAAAATAAAGTATACAGCTATTCATGAAGCGATAAATACAGGAAAAGTTTTAAGTGCATACACCGTAGGGTACGGAGGAATTGCCGAAGCCATAAGCAAGATGACATTGGGAAATGAAATAGGATTTAGAAGTGATTTGACAATTGGGGATGATTGGTTTGAAGCAAGCTATGGTGATATTGTTTTAGAAGTTGAAGATGCATTTTTAGATTCAATTGACTGCATTGAAATAGGCAGCACAACAAATGAAAAAGAAATATCAGTTAATGATATTTGTATATCCTTGGAAGAAATTAAATCTACTTGGTTGGCACCTTTAAACAATATATTCCCTGTGAAAAAGGATGGAACAGGAGCAATTGAAAATTATAGTTTTAGAGTTAAAAATACTGCTAAATCCTCTATATCTATTGCAAGACCAAGAGTATTTATTCCGGTATTTCCTGGAACAAATTGCGAATATGACACTAAGAGAGCCTTTGAAAGAGCCGGGGCAAAAGCAGATATATTTGTATTTAAAAATCTGAATTCACAGGATATTAAAGATTCAATAACAGAAATGAATTCACTAATAAGGCAGTCTCAGATTATTGCATTTCCCGGAGGATTCAGTGCCGGAGACGAACCTGAAGGTTCCGGAAAATTTATTGCTGCAGTATTCAGAAACGAATTGTTAAAGGATGCAGTCACAGACCTTTTAAACAATAGAGACGGCTTGATTATTGGTATATGCAACGGCTTCCAAGCACTTATTAAATTAGGATTGGTACCATTTGGAGAAATCACTGATATAGAAACTGATTATCCGACCTTAACTTATAATAAAATAGGAAGGCATATATCAACATTTGTTAAAACAAAGGTTGTTAGCAACCTGTCCCCATGGTTAAGCGAGTGCAGTGTGGGAGACACCCACTATTTGCCTGTGTCTCACGGAGAAGGAGGATTTGCCGCAAATGAAAAATGGATTAAAAACTT
>JAQVRY010000115.1 GCA_028700795.1 Tissierellia bacterium
ACGGTTCGGCAGATGGCGTGAATTATACTGTTTATTACCAAGCTCCTGATACTGAAGTAATGGGTCACTATGTACCAATAACATTTTCAGCAGCTAAAGTGGGCAATCCTGTAGAATTTGTTGTTGAAAAGTTATTTGAAGGACCTCCTGCTGATACGGCTCTCAGCAACAATATACCTGTGGGTATTAATCTGAAA
The DNA here is from genome assembly GCA_028700795.1 of Tissierellia bacterium. Classification (GTDB taxonomy): domain Bacteria; phylum Bacillota; class Clostridia; order Tissierellales; family Sedimentibacteraceae; genus Sedimentibacter. The sequence goes on from JAQVRY010000115.1 coordinate 198, forward strand.
GATGTTAAAACCATTGGTGATACTGCCGTAGTTAATTTAGGAGTTGAAGCAGTTAATTTGTCGGAAGAAGACTTCAAGGATATGAATTCAATAGTAGTGCTTTGTTTAGAGCAGTATGATATAGGGGATGTTGAGTTTAATATTGAAGGATTGTCTTTTGAACAAGCAGGAATATACTTTGAGGATGGTAGCGTAACACCGGTGTTTAACCAGTATTGAGGTATGGGGACACACCTCTACCTCAGGGAAAGTCTTTGCAAAAAAAATCCGAGGAGGTATCTTCTCGGATTTTGTATGCTTATTTTTTGTAGTTTTCTTTTGCTTTTATTGCGAAGTCAGGTGTCTGTATTTCTGAATACGGAGCGCCTTCTTGTATTTCACCTGCTAATTTCATTATGTCAATAAGTCTGTCATAACCATCCTCCCCAAGCACAAGATCAGGGTTCCAAGCTTCTAAATCTCTGTAAGTCTGAACTATTTTAGCTAAAAACTCAACATCAGTGTCAGCAAATTGAGGCAATATTACTTCGGCTACCTCCATTGCACTATGTTCATCCACCCAAACCATTGCTTCATATAGGGCGTTTGAAAATCCTTGAATAATTTCAGGATTCTTTTCAATATAGCTTTCCAATGCGCTGTAGCATGTATAAGGTATATATCCTGCTAATCTTCCAACAGACTCAACAACATATCCGTTTCCTTCAAGCTCAAATGATGAAGCCAATGGTTCAAACAGAGTAGTATAATCTGCTTCTCCTGAAGCAAATGCTCCTGCCATCATATCAAATTGAACATCTGTTCTCACGTCAATATTCACACCGGGAGTCAAGTTATTTTGCTTTAATACATATTCCAATGCCATTAACGGCATTCCGCCTTTTCTGCCTCCTAAAATCGTATGACCTTTTAATTTGTCAATTGTAAAGTTATCATCTTTTTCTCTTCCGACTATGAATGAGCCATCTCTTTGTGTAAGCTGAGCAAAGTTAACTGCCAGGTCATCTCTTCCTTGAAGGTATACGTAGACGCTAGCTTCAGGTCCCATAAAAGCTATATCGGCTTCACCGCTTACCATAGCTGCCATACATTTGTCAGCACCTCCGCCGTTAGTCAGCTCAATACTTAGACCTTGCTTTTCAAATAACCCCATTTCAATTGCAACATACTGAGGTGTATAAAAGATAGAGTGAGTTACTTCTATAAGGCGAACCTTTTGAATATCTGTCGGCTTTTCACTACATCCCGTAAGCAAGACGGATGTAATAAGCAGCACAACAATAAGTAGAGAAATAAATTTTTTCATTAAAATCCTCCCAAAATTAGTCTTATGAATATAATATTCAACTTGACATTAAAGCGTTACAGAACTTCAGAGGTTAATATTTTTTTGTCGCGTCCGCTCTTGTATGACCAAGTATTTATCATAATTTCTTCATATTTTTATATTATTTATAACGAGGCAGAATTATCCCCCTAGGAGAAAGAGATGTCCATATCATTTTCTGATTTTTTACTTAAGATTACAACTGATTCAATGCTAATGACTACCATAATTTTAACCTTGGCGGTTATTATGGTAAATGGTTGGACAGACGCACCAAACGCCATTGCAACATGTGTTTCCACACTTTCTATGTCAGTGCAAGCTGCTGTTTTTATGGCTGCAATATTCAATTTTTTAGGCCTTTTTTTAATGACAATGATAAATTCCAAAGTAGCTCAAACAATTTACAACATGGTTAATTTTGGAGGTACCAATGATGCACTGATTGCTTTATGTGCATCCTTATTTGCAATCGTAATATGGGCAACTGCCGCATGGTGGTTTGGAATACCAACCAGTGAAAGCCATGCGTTAATAGCAGGTATAACTGGTGCTGCCATCGCTTTGCATAACGGATTCAGTGGGATAAACGGCAGTGAATGGGCTAAAGTATTGTACGGATTAGTGTTTTCTACATTTTTAGGTTTCGCAATGGGTGGGATTATAGTAAGAATAACAGAGCTAATTTTTAGACCTATGAGTAGGTCAAAGGCTAATGTATTTTTTAAAAATGCACAGATAGTCGGTGGAGCAGCTATGTCATTTATGCATGGCGCTCAAGACGGACAAAAGTTTATGGGAGTATTCATGCTTGTAATTTTTTTAGCTGATGGAAGGGCAGATGTAAGTACTTTTCAAATACCTGTATGGATGATACTTTTATGTTCAGCAATTATGGGACTTGGAACATCTATAGGGGGTTATAGAATAATTAAGTCGGTTGGAATGGATATGTGCAAACTTGAAAAATACCAAGGTTTTTCTGCAGATATGGCTGCTGCCTCTTGTTTGTTTATTTCTTCCATGACAGGCATACCTGTAAGCACTACTCACACCAAGACTGCTGCAATTATGGGAGTAGGAGCGGCAAAAAGATTATCTTCCGTAAATTGGGGGATTGTAAGCGAAATGGTTATGACATGGATTTTAACATTCCCCGGCTGCGGGCTCATAGGCTTTTTAATGGTTAAGTTGTTTATGGCTATTTTTTAAAGGTGAGATATGGCAAGAAAGAATGATTTTTATTATTTTGATGGTTTTATTAAATTAACTGAATACTGTTATTGTGCTGCAAAACTCTTAGACGATACATTGAAAAACTTCAATAAGGATACTTTGCAAAGAACCATAAAATCAATGCATGATTTAGAGAATACAGCCAACTTAGAAGGTTGCGAAATAACTAAAAGACTTGCAAAGGAATTTATTACTCCTATTGAACGCGAAGATATTTTACTTTTGATACATAAAATTAATTATATAACAGATTGTATTGAGGATGTGCTTCTTCATTTGTATATGTATAATGTAAGAATTATCAAAAAAGATGTGTTAAAGTTTTCTGAATTAATTTTGAGCTTTTGTAAAGAATTGATAGTAACATTCGAAGAATTTAAAAAATTCAAAAAATCAAAGGAAATACACAATAGAATAATTAAAGTTTACATAATGGAGGAAGAGGCAGATAAGCTTTATACTGAAATTGTAAGAAAGATGCATCTCACATCTCTGAATGCAATAGATATTATGATATGGACTTTTATCTGTAATCTTCTGAAAAAGTGTTGTGATGCTTGTAAAGAAACAGTTAATTCTATTGAAAGTGTTATTATTAAAAACTTATAACAAGAAATTGTGAAAAAAATATCTATGTGATTGTTAAAAAATGTGTTGCAAATTAGTTACAAGATTGATAAAATATATCCATAGGAGGCACATGTGGATGAATAAGCATGAAAAGATTTCACCTGCAGTAATAAGAAGGTTACCGAAATATTATAGGTACTTAGGGGAATTAAACAAGGTTGGAATTAACAAAACGTCATCAAGGGAACTAAGTGAAATGACGGGTTTCTCAGCTTCACAGATAAGACAGGATTTAAATAACTTTGGTGGGTTCGGACAACAGGGCTTCGGTTATGATGTGGGAAATTTGCGTAATGAAATAGGAAAAATATTAGGGTTAGACAAAAAGTATAAAATAATAATTGTAGGTGCAGGAAACATAGGCCAGGCAATTGCAAATTATACAGGATTTTATGAAGCTGACTATGAAGTGGTTGCGTTGTTCGACAAAAATCCGAAGCTTAAAGGATTTTCTATTAAAGATGCATTGATATTGGATTCTGACAATATGGAAGAATTCCTTAAAAATGAACATATAGACATTGCAGTTATCTGTACTCCAAAAAGTGTAAGCCAGCAAGTTGCCGAGCAATTGGTACGCTGCGGCATAAAAGCTATTTGGAACTTTGCTCCAAAGGATTTAAAAATGCCTGAAGGCGTATATGTGGAAAATGTTCATTTAAATGAAAGTTTATTTTCTCTAACATATTATTACAACAAGATGAAAAAGGAAAGCGAATAAAGCAGAAGCTAAGAACCATAAAAGTCCAGCAACCTCAATTGGTTCTGGACTATTAACTTAACATTAAACTTCGGAACTCAGGGGTTACAAGGTACTTTTACTATTGTATAATTGAAATCATAATTTTATAACATTCGCTCAAATTCAGTACCGTTAATTATTAATACATCATCACTTACTATTTCTATTGTATACTCTTGGTCAGCAACTGGAATATCTTTAATTACACTGTCAGAAATTTTCCACAATTCTTCCCAGGATTTTTCATATCCCTTACTCA
>JAQVRY010000116.1 GCA_028700795.1 Tissierellia bacterium
GGATAAAAATATTTCCTAAGATGAAACATATATAAGCGAGGATAAATATGGACAAATATACAGATGTAAATTCAAAATTTTTCGACAAATGGATTGATGAAGGTTGGGAATGGGGACAGCCTATAAGCCATGAAGCTTTTGAAAAAGCAAAAAAAGGTGATTGGTTTGTTTTATTAACACCTACTAAGGCAGTGCCAAAGGAATGGTTTTGTGAAATGAAGAATGCAAAGATTTTAGGACTTGCTTCCGGAGGCGGTCAGCAGATGCCAATATTTACTGCATTAGGTGCGAATTGTATAGTGTTGGATTATTCGGAGAAACAATTGATAAGTGAAATGAAAGTCTCTAAAAGAGAAAATTATGAAATAAAAGCTGTTAAGGCGGATATGACAAAGACATTGCCCTTTGAGGATGAATATTTTGATTTAATATTTCATCCGGTATCCAATTGTTATATTGAAGATGTTTTACCGGTTTGGAAGGAATGTTACAGGGTGTTGAAAAAGGATGGAATTCTGTTGGCAGGATTAGATAATGGTATTAATTTTATTTTTGATGATGATGAAATAACTTTAGTACATAAACTACCTTTCAACCCTCTTAAAGATGAACAGCTATATGAATTTTCAATAAAAAATGATTGGGGAATTCAATTTTCCCATTCTATTGAAGAACAAATCGGGGGACAATTGAAAGCAGGTTTTATACTTACGGATATATATGAAGATACAAATGGTTCAGGAAGGCTTCATGAGTTGAATGCACCTACATTTTTTGCTACAAGAGCAATTAAGAAATGAATTTATTTAAAAAACTCACAATGTTGTATAATAGAAAATATAAAATCGGAGGAAATTATGAAATTTTTGTGGACTACAATCCTTGTAAATAATATGGATGAATCATTGAAGTTTTATGAAGAAATAGTGGGTATTAAATTGGTTGACAGATTTCCCGCGGGACCGGGAATGGAAATATCATTTTTAGGCGAAGGCGAAACAAAAGTTGAGCTCATATGCAATGAGAATTTAAAGAAATTAGATGCCGGCAGCCGAGTGACATTGGGTTTTAAAGTTGAATCATTGGATGAAAAAATTAGCTTTATTAAGGAAAAGGGTATAAATATTATAACAGGTCCTATTCAGCCTAATCCTTCAATTAAATACTTCATAATAAAGGATCCAAATGGAGTAAAAATCCAATTTGCTGAGAAAACAGCGAAGTAATAAGAGTAAAGGTGCTGATTTTGAAAGATATAATAAAAAAGAATTTGAATAAATTAGACAAGAAAGAAGAAAAAATATTAAACTGCAAAAAAGGTTTAATTGATGAAAAGTTAGAACCTTTAGTGGACAAGGTAGAATCATTTGTGCCTGAAGGGTTGAAAGATACTTTGGACAAAGCTTTTTATAATGCTTTTAAGATTGTTTTTGAAAAGGGAACTAAGGTAATCGAGAAATCTTATAATAAAAAGAAAATTCAATCTACTCATAATTTTCATGATTTTTCATTCAAAAAAATAAAGAACAGAAGAACATTGAGGAAAATTGACAAACATGCTCAGAGAAGCAATTTTATAAACAAGTCAATTTCAGCCATTGAAGGAGCAGGATTGGGTTTCTTCGGGATGGGACTTCCGGATATACCTTTGTTTACTGCAATGATTTTAAAAACAATTTATGAAATATCCTTAAATTACGGATATTTATATGAGTTTGATGATGAAAAAATATATATTTTAAATTTAATAAATGCTGCATTAACAACTGATGAAACACAAAAAAAATACAATCCAAGGGTTGATGCAATATCCCATAATATAGATAATCATTTTGCTATGGATTATGATATGGATAAAGAAATTATAAGAACATCAAAAATATTATCTGATTCCATGCTTACATCTAAATTTGTGCAGGGAATACCCATTGTAGGAGCAGTGGGAAGTATTGTTAATTACAGAATAATCAATAAAATCAGCAAATATGCTTCAATTAAATACAAGAAAAGATATTTAAACAACCATAGATGACAAGGGAAAGAAGGGGACGGAGTTGTCATACTGTGTTATCTAAACGAAAGATTTATGAGTGGTGAGATTATGTTAAGAATAGCAATATGCGATGATGATAAGAAACTGTGCATACAGTTAAAAAGTATGCTAAATGAAATTAGCGAAAATACAGGTGAAATCTTTGAAGTTTCAGCTTTTTGCTCAGGAGAAAGACTGTGCGATTTATTGATGAGAGGAAATCGCTTCAACTTGATTTTTCTTGATATTGAATTGTGTGAAATTAACGGTGTGGAAGTAGGCAAAAAAATCCGAGAAGAATTTAATGATGAAATTACGCAAATTGTTTACATATCTTCAAAGGAAAGCTATGCTATGGAGCTGTTTGATATAAGACCTTTAAATTTTCTTGTTAAGCCGTTAAAAATTGAAAAAATTGAATCAGTTCTTAAAACGGCGATGAAAGTATTAGGCAGCAGCAATCAATATTTTGAGTATAAAGTAAGCAATGTAAGTTTCAATGTTTTAATAAGCGATATATTGTATTTTGAAAGCAGCGGAAGAAAAGTAATGGTTGTATTGAAGGATGATGTAAACGAATATTACGGGAAACTTTCTGAAGTTGAGGGAAAGATTAAAAACAGTGACTTTTTTTTCATTCATAAATCATATCTTATCAATTACAATCATGTTATTGAATATACCTATGAATATGTAAAAATGTCCAATAATGAAATACTTGGAATTAGCCAGAACAACAGAAAGGCAGTTCGTGAAAAATTGCTGCAAAAAAAGCAGAGGATGCGCCATGTCAGGTAGCTATACGGCAGTGTATTTAATTACAAATGTGTTTGCAACCTATACCCTTTACAGATTTATGTGCATATTTTTTGACAGAAAGGATGTTGATAAAAGACAAGAATTCATGTCCTATTCGTTGTATTTTTGCATTATTAGCTTGTTGTACTTGTCGTTTAACAATCCTGCCGTCAACATTGCTTCAAATTTAATAATGTTTTTTATGCTTACATATAATTATCAGTCAACAACTAAAATTAGGTTGATAGCTGTCGTGTCAACTTATATGATTTTAATGATTATTGAAGTTCTTGTGATGCTGATACTTCAAAGTTACGGCATAACCGTAACCTCAGGAAATGATGCAGCTTTGATTATAGGGATTATTAGTATAAAAATTATTTCATATATAGTTATGTTATTTATGTCAAACTTTAAAATGATAAGCAACGATATTAAAGTGTCTAATATTCACTGGTTGTCCATATTTATCATACCGGTTGGTACATTGATATTAGTGCTGATTATGATTTCCATGGATTATTCTTCTAATGTTACTGAATCAATAATTAGCATAGTAATTTTGCTGGTTATTAATGTGTTTGTTTTTTACTTTTACGATGAACTTATGAAGTCCTATGAATCGAAAATTGAAAAAACCCTTCTTCAGCAGCAAAATAATGCGTATTTAAAACAGCTTGAAATAATTAATCAATCAAAAGAAAATATTAAAGCATTCAGGCATGATGTTAAAAACCATGCTTTAACATTAAAGTATTATATAGACAATTATGACAGGGAAGGTGCCACCGGATACTTGGACAATATATTAGATTTCATAAATTATTCAAAGGAACATGCTAAATCAGGCAATTTTGAAATAGACAGCCTTATAAATTATAAAATGGATTTGGCTGAAAAAAGTAATATAAAAGCAGAAGTGTATCTAGCAATTCCACATAAGCTTAATATTAATCCTTTCGATTTAAGTATTGTTATAGGCAATTTATTGGATAATGCAATTGAAGCAACCTTAAAGGCAGAAAACAAATTTATTAACATATCCATTGAATTGGACAGGAATGTTTTATATATAAGTATTTCTAATTCCTATAACGGCAACCTGAAACTTACAAACAGTAAATTAGAAACAACCAAAGACAATGACAATCATGGCATAGGCATAAGCAGTGTACAAAAATCCATAGAAAAATATAACGGCACCATGAACATTCACTATGATGGACAAGTGTTTTATGTGGATGCCTTAATGTACAATTAATAATCCTATGCTTTTGAATATTAATATGAATAAATATAATTATTAGTTTACAGGCTTAAATTTTGACATAAATCATATTAATTATTACATGGTCAGAAATTAGGCATGGATTTATGATACAATGGCATTACATTTAAAGGGAGGACGATGCCATGAATTTTCAAGAATATATAAGAAAAGTATATACAATTGCATTTAGACTTACAGGAGACGAAACTTCAGCTGAGGACGTTGCAGCTCTTGCGATTAACAGAAATGCAAATATTATAAAAGAAAATATTGATTCAA
>JAQVRY010000117.1 GCA_028700795.1 Tissierellia bacterium
TTAATAATATTATCAAAAGCTTTCTGAGACAAAGTCAGGTCAAATGTTTCTTCTTCCATAATACTTTTTATTTCCATTTCAAAGTTATCTCTCTTATTCATTTTACCTGCCTCCTTTTAAAAGACTTTCCTTTAACATATTTCTCCCTCTTGACAGCTTGCTTTTTATTGTTCCTTCCTTCTCGTTTAATAAATTTGAAATTTCCTTTATTGAAAGTTCCTCATAGTAGAAAAGTACAAGTACCTCTTTATACAATGAATTCATTTCAAATATTTCTTTTCTTAACTGCTCTCTGTCAAAATTTATTTCTACATGTGATTCCACATCATCATTTCCAATCCACTCATCTTTCAACTCAAGCATATCCTGCTTTGTTCTCATTCTGTCTCTTGACAGATTGAGAGCAATTGCATAAATCCATGTATATAGTCCCGATTTTTCCTTAAATGTGTCAATTTTATTAAATACCTTAATGAATGTTTCCTGAACAACATCCTCTGCTTCCTCTCTGTCATTTAGTATCAGGTAGCAGGTTCTTAGCAATTTATTGCCGTATTCTTCTATTAATTGTCTGTAAGCCTCTTCACGGCCTCTTTTTAGATTTTTTATCAATAATTTTTCCGCCACCATCAACCCTCCTTGCTATTTAGACGATGAAATATATAAAAGGTTGCAAGTATATCTATTAAATAATAAATGTAATATGTGTACAAAAATTGCTTACTGAATATATTGTACTAAAGATTGAAAGATAATGAAAGGATGTTATAAATGCTTAATAATAACAAGTCATATATAAATAGAAAAATCAATAAACTTGAATTTAGTGGAAATACCGGTTTTCTAGAAGCAAGGGTATTTTCAGAAGAAGGAAATCCAATAGAAGATGCTCGCGTCAGTATATCTCTTTATGAATTAAGAGGAATATATAAAGAATCAGCCATAGAAAATGAAATAGTAAGTCATTATACAGATGAATATGGGAACATTCCTATCATCGAGCTTCCTGTGATTCATGAATTGGGTGAAGCAAACAATGATGAATATCATATGAGAGTGGATGCTCCCGGATACTATAGCGTTATTGTAATGAATATAGAAATTTTCCCTGATACAACAACTTCTTTTAATATTGTATTAACTCCTGTTACAGAAGGAGAATCTTACGTAAGATTTATTATAATTCCCGAAAAACATTGGTAATTAACATTTTCAATTACATCAGGGGTATGTCTGCATAATAAGATATCTGTAAACATATATTTAATCGAGGCAGAGATATCCCCCTCCATCAATGAAAAGGAGTGAAGAGAATTGAAAAAGGTTAATGTTAGTTTACGACCAATTGTCACTAATATAAATTTGCCCACTGTTATAAAGACTGCTATTCTTCCGGGTGACACAATGGAGAGTATGTTTATTGCTACGCAGGTAGGTGAGATTTTTTACATCAGAAACAGAATGGTAAGGATTTTTTTGGATATTCGTCAAAGGATTATTGAATTGGGTTCCAATGGCGGATATGATGAGCGTGGGCTGTTAGGTTTAGCCTTTCACCCAAACTTCTATTACAATGGTCTTTTTTATCTTCATTATTCAAAAGCAGGAACACAAGGGCAGGGTGCCCTTTCGGAATCCTTTCAACCAAATCCTTGCAACCCGGAAACATTGAACTTAAGATGGGTAAACAGAGAGACACAATATGATCATATCGATACAGTTGAAGAGTGGATTTTACAATCAAATGGTCAATCTCAAAGAAGGCGTACTTTGCTGAACTTAAGAAGACCATTCATGAACCATAATGGTGTCAACAGTTTAAACTTTTCACCGGAAACAGGAAAGCTAGTATTGACAACAGGCGATGGCGGTTCAGGATATGACCCTTTTAATGCAAGTCAAAATATGATGGAAATTGCAGGTAAAATTATTGAAATTGATGTAACGATTGATGCATTAATAAATAATCTGCCGGCAGTTACACGTTTTGATGAACTTCCCGAAGCTGTTCAAAGAACGCTTACCGTAATTGCCAAAGGTGTCCGCAATATTCCCGGCATTTCATTTCAAAGGTATAATAATCAATATATAAAATATGTTGGAAATGTAGGTCAGAATTTAGTGGAGTCTATTTTTTCTTTTACTTATTTTAACCCTATTCCGGTAACAGAAATTATCTCAGCTTCTACACAGAATCGCAGTCTTAATCAGGATGGTTTTGTCAATCTTGGTTGGAGAGGATGGGAAGGTGATTTGCCTACAACAATTATAAACAGTTGTTTATCAAATCCTTCTTTGGTTGAGGAAACTATAGCCTATTACAATGAAGCAATTAGTACTTCAACTAAGCGTATACTGCCGTTGACTTGCTACTATCACATAGATTCACGTCCTGATAAGTTTAGCGGTAACGCTCTTACAGGTGTTCAGCCATATATGGGATATGAAATTCCCGACTTGACCGGCTGCATAGTTTTTATCAATTTTGCGAAAATAGGAGAATCCCCCGCAAGAGGAGCATTAGCTTATACAAAAGCACGAACAGAATGCAAATTAAATGATTACAGCGTTATTGAAACTGATTATAGTCCTGGTTCTCAATCAGCATATTATGTAAGTTTAGGAACAAATTTGAATCAATCAAGACTGTATTTGGGTGTTTACGGCTCTGCTAATGTAACTGAGCTTAATTTAGGAACAGTTTTTGAAATTGTATAACCCTACCGGAACTGTCACCGGCTTTGTTTTTTATTTTTCCGACTCCCTTATAATATTATGTGGATTTTGTGATGATATCAAGAAATATTCTCTAATCACGAAAAATGTTGAATACTGTCGTAGAGGGTGGTATGATAGTGCAATATATTAGAATAACTTAAAATACTATATAAGAATGGGAGCTTATATGAAAACAAAATTAATGGCTGATTCAACATGTGATTTATCGCAAGAAATATTAAATCGTTACAATATATGTTTAGCTCCACTGGTTATTTCAATTGAGGGAAAAGAATACAGAGACCGTATAGATATTTCAAATGATGAATTTTATAAAAACTTAATGACCTTTAAATCATATCCGACCACTTCAATGCCAAGTCCGGAGTCATATATCGCCTGCATCCATGAGGCTGTTGAACAAGGATACGAAAAAATACTATGTATTTGTATGTCAAGCGGAACAAGCGGATCTTATCAAGGGGCAATACTGGCAAAAGAATTATATTATGAGCAAAATCCTAAATCAAATATCCAATTTGAAATAATAGATTCAGTTTCCATGAGCCACGGAAGCGGATGGCTTATTATGAAATGTGCCATGCTTATTGAAAACGGATATACATTTGAAGAACTTATTGAATACTGTGAAACGATAAAATATAGAATCAAACACTTTTTATCCGTAGATGATTTGGATAGTCTGATACGAAGCGGAAGGTTATCAAATGCTAGAGGTGTAATAGGCAAATTGTTAAATGTAAAACCGATTATGTCAATGAAAAACACAAGAGGTGCTGTTGTTGCAAAAAAACGTGGAACAAGACATGTTTATAATTATTACATTCAGGAATTTAAAAATCGGGTAGATTATGAGCAAACTAATTTTGTTATCATAGGATATACATCTGACATTAATAAAGCCGAAAATTTGAAAGCACTGCTTCTAAAAATTGAATTTAAGGGCGACATATATATTATGCAAATGGGAGTAGCTGTCGGTACCCACGTGGGTTTAGGCGGACTCTCTATGTTCTTCGTTGAAAAACCACATGAAGACTTTATGCGCCATATGAAAGAAAAAATTATAAAGCAAATTCATAGTTGAAATTGAAAATCCCTCAAAACTTTTTGAGGGATACTTCTTTTTAAGCTTGGTAGGATTCATCCAATTCCGATAGCATTTTATACACTGCTTCATAACTTTCGCATACATCGCCGGGAACGGTGTAATTATCCGTTATTTCACGCAATTTAGTAAATTCTTGGCTTAACTGCGGTTTTTCTGTTCCTGATTCTTTTACTTTTTCAATTATTGTAGCAAATACCTTTCGAACATCATGGAATTCCGGGTGATGCTTTCCATGAACCCGGTCAACAATCGGTACAAATTTTTCCAATGTAGGAACAAGTTTTTTAACTGTTTCAATAAATACTGTCATATTTCCCCCTTCTTTCTTTAATTTATTTCTGATGTTTATATTGTACCAAATTATTTGAATAAATAATTTGATTTAAATCAATTATTAAAATTAATTATAACGAAAAACAAAAATCAATACGGGCTGAGTTTGGTTATCAAACTCAGCCCGTCAGCTGTACCT
>JAQVRY010000118.1 GCA_028700795.1 Tissierellia bacterium
TTCTATCAGCAGTTATTTCAGCCATCGTTGTAATATTATCATTTGCATATTTAACAGCACCTGAATATCTACCTTATGCTGAATCATTTGATATTATTTCTGTAAAGGATAATAATGGCTGTGTAACGCTTTCTTTCACAGGTGAATATGAGATTTATCAAAGAGAGCAAGGTATATATGATATTAGTATCTATAATACAATCTGGAACAAACTCTTTAATATAGAGAAAAAGCAAGATATAACGATAAATCCAAACGGAGAAACAGTTAATACTATTTATTATGTGTCTAATGGTGGGCAAGAAGATGAAGTAATCTATGGTAGAAATCCTATTAATAATGGAGGAGTTATGACCTTACCTCGATTGTTTTTGAATTACTATTTTGTCACTGCCATTATATTTGCACTTGTTTTGGCAATGCTTGTTGTAATATTCAGAAAGAAAGAAAAAGTTAAAGCCCTAATAGTAAAAATACTATTTATTCCCATTTCTTATATTGTAAGTCATATTATGATTAAAGGATGGAATGCCACTTCATATTCAGCAGTTCGTGATTTTTATTTGATTTTGCTTTTAGTAATACCTATTTATTCTCTATTTTATATTTTGTATAAAAAGAAACATTCGAAATCCAGGAGCTAACTATTATGAGCATAACACGAAGTTCATAAATTCCAATTTTCAGCTGAGCGTTTTAAGAATATACTGATGGAGTTTCAAAAGACACGCTGGTGATAGAATGTGAAAAGTAAACTTATTTTATAAATCTGGAATTCCGGGCAGGTTGCTCTTATGTGCATAGAAATTAAACCGCCTCAGGAATTCCTTTTATAATGCCTATAAGATGCTTGAATTGTGTTTCATAAAGCTTTTTATAAACTCCGCCGTTTTTAAGCAATTCCTCGTGGACACCCTGCTCCACAATTTGGCCTTTGTCCATAACCAGTATTTGGTCAGCAGCCATAATAGTAGACAGGCGGTGGGCAATAACCATGCTTGTTCTGTCCTTAAGCAGAGGCTCTATTGCTTCTTGAATCAGGTTCTCGGATATTGAGTCCAGGGATGATGTTGCTTCATCAAATACAATAATCCGAGGGTCTTTTAGTATTACTCTGGCAATTGAAATACGTTGCTTTTCACCGCCAGACAGCTTTATTCCCCGGTTTCCAACTATAGTGTCAAATCCATCGGGAAGAGAAGAAATAAAATCATAGATATTTGCTTCTTTGCTGGCTGCAATAAGCTCATCATCGGTTGCATCCTTCCTGGCATATTTTAGGTTCTCTCTTATCGTACCATTGAAAAGATAAGCATCCTGTGTCACCATGCCGATAGTCTCACGAAGAAATTTCAGGTCTAAATCACGGATGTCGATTCCGTCAATGGTAATTTTACCATCTGCCACATCGTAGAGCCTCAACAAGAGATTTGTAACAGTGGTTTTTCCTGAACCGGATGGTCCTACCACAGCTGTCATGCTTTTGGCAGGCACCCTGAATGAAACATCCTTCAAAATTTCCTTGTCCTTGGAATAGTGAAAATTCACATTTTTAAATTCCAGATCTCCTTCAATCCCTGAAGGAATAATCGCATCAGCCTTGCTCTTTATCTCAATGGGCATATCCAGATATTCAAATATTCTCTCAAATAATATGAGAGCCCTGTAAAACTCAACCTGCACACCAAGCAATGAACTTACCGGCCTATACATTCTTGTTAGCAATGTAACCATGACGGTAATATCTCCTACGGTCAGCCCCTGGGTATTATATTTTAAAATCAGCACACCACCAACAAGGTAGATGAGCATTGGCCCCATGTTTGTAAAGGTGCTGATTGCCATGCGAAACCACCGCCCTGCCATGTTTTCCCGAATCCTCAGCCTCATGATATCTTCGTTTATTTCCGAATATTTTTTGTACTCTTCCTCTTCATTGGTAAAGAGCTTTACCAGCTGCTGCCCGTTCACGCTGAGGGTTTCATTTAAAAGCTGGTTGGCATCGTCGTATTTCATCTGGGTTTTTTGTGCAAGCTCCCAGCGCTTTTTACCCACTGCTTTAGTCGGGATAACGAAGAGAGGCAGTATTAGAATGCCCACAAGGGCCAGGACCAAATTCTTTTGAAACATTGCAGCCATGGAAGTCACCAAAACAGCTACATTGGAAACAGTGCTTGTCAGGGTTGTGGATATGACACTCTGAACTCCATTGATATCGCTGGTCATACGGGTGATGATGTCACCCTGTTTGTTAACAGTAAAAAATCTATGCGCCATCTGCTGCAGATGAGCATACAGGTTATTTTTCATGTCCTTTGTAATAGCTTGTGATATCCGCACATTTAAATAATTCTCAAAAAGACTCAAGAGGTTCGATGCAATCATTACTCCCAGCGATGCAGCAATAAGCATAACCAGCAGCGAAAAATCACCGCCTATGAACCCTTCATCAATAATCCTGCCTGTTAGAACAGCAGGCATTACATTGAGCACAGAGATGAGAATGATTGTTATAACACAGAAAAACAGCCAGAGCCGGTAGGGTTTCAAGTAGGAGAAAATTCGGAAGATAAGCTCCCTTGTTACCTTTGGTCTGTTCTTAATTTCCTCGTCACTTGCCATGCCGTAATTCCTGCCGCCACCCATGCGTCCCGAATACATCATTTGTATTCACCCTTATCTTTGTCTGCAGAATCAAGCTCTACAATCAGCTTTTCGCATATGGCTGCAAACTGTCTTTTTTCCTCAGCTGTTAAAGCTTCATTCACCTTGTTTTTCAACTCAGTATAAACCTC
This sequence comes from Tissierellia bacterium, assembly GCA_028700795.1. Classification (GTDB taxonomy): domain Bacteria; phylum Bacillota; class Clostridia; order Tissierellales; family Sedimentibacteraceae; genus Sedimentibacter. The sequence goes on from JAQVRY010000118.1 coordinate 2,796, forward strand.
TTCATTTTGTCTCAGCTGAGCCTGCCCCTTATCAGAGACAGACACATAGATTATGCGTGAATCTTCCTCACTCTTTATTTTGTCTATCAGTTCATGCTGCGTCATCTTTGAAATTATTTCACTTAGCGACGAAGGACGGATGTCTAATTTTTCTGCCAGTTCACTGAGCTGGACCCTCCCCTCGCGATCTATAATTTTCAAAACCCTGTATGAACTCCTGGGCAGCCGGTGCTCACCCATGGGCCTTCTTTTCGCCAGCCGTGCCAGCTTCCAGATATAGTCCATAATATCTATTTGTTCCATAAAACTCCTCCTTTAACAACTTAGGTACCTAACTATATTATAACTTAGGTACCTAACTATGTCAAGAAAAAAATTCAGTGTCTGGCCTGTTCAAGACAGAAAATCTCCCTAAATCGTGCAAATTACAATTTGGGATATTTGTTTAAAGCACTTTAAAAAGGGTATTATACTATAAATATATGAATAAAAGGGAGGATTTAATGAAATTAAAAGGAAAAACTGCAGTAGTAACAGGTGCAAGTTCAGGTATGGGAAGAGAAATTGCTTATAATTTTGCCAAGGAGGGAGCAAATGTTATAGCGGTTGCACGCCGTACTGAAAGACTGAACGAATTGGTTGAGCAAACAAAAGATTTTGAAGGTAAGGTCGTTGCATATTCTGCAGACATAACTAACAAAGATAAAGTAAACGGCATGATTGATGAAGCTATAAAGCAGTTTGGCAGAATGGATATATTGGTAAATAATGCAGGTATCATGGATGACATGAGCGCAGTCGGCGATGTAAAGGATGAAGTATTTGATAAAGTATTTGATACAAATGTAAAAGCAGCATTATATGCTATGAGGAAGGCTGTAAAACATTTCGAAGAAGTTGGCGGTGGAGTAATAATTAACATTGCTTCCGTCGGAGGATTGTACGGCGGCGTTGCAGGAGCTGCATATACAGCAAGCAAGCATGCGGTAGTAGGGTTAACTAAAAATACTGCATTTATGTATGCCTTGAAAAATATAAGATGCAATGCAATATGCCCTGGAGCTATAGCTACAGAGATAAGCACCACTGAAAACATGAGAAATATTAATATGGATGGTGCAAAGCGAACCGGAATAGGAATGGCACTTAATCCTCGTATGGGGGAAGGCAGTGAAATTGCAGCAGTTGCTGTATTCCTTGCAAGCGATGACGCATCATTTGTAAACGGTCAATGCATAGCTGTTGACGGGGGATGGAGAGCTTTCTAATACCGACCTAAAAAAACTCGTTACATAAAAAAATCTCCCTGTATTGTCCGTAATACTTTTCAGGGAGATAATTATATATGTTTAAATTTCATAATTCTGGGTAAACAATTTTATAAAAGGAGGGTTGCATATGGAGGCAGGAGTAAGAAACAACTTAATTGGTAAAATCATAGAAATAAAAGAAGACGGCCTTATGGCACAAGTAACCATGAAGGTTGAAGGCACAGACATTTGCATAACGTCCGTAATGACGAAAGA
>JAQVRY010000119.1 GCA_028700795.1 Tissierellia bacterium
GATCAAGTAACAATGGTTGAAGAAAATGAGAATTACAAAGTAATTTCTGAGCCTATGAATGCTGTCCAAATTATGTCTCTTAATACAAATAACGAATATCTTTCTAATGAAAAAGTAAGACAGGCAATGGCAATGGCTATTAATAAAGATGAGGTTATTGAAGCATCTATGTTTGGATATGGTGCTAAAATTGGCTCACATTTGCCTCCTACATCACCGGATTATTATGATGCAAATAATATAATAGAATATAATCCTGAAAAGGCAAAGGAGCTTTTGAAGGAAGCAGGATATGAAAACGGATTTGAAATTGACATGTCTCTGCCTAAAAATTATCAGCTTCATGTTGATGCAGGGCAGGTAATTGCCGACCAATTGGGCAGAATAGGCATAGATGTGAATATTCAGCTTGTTGAATGGGGAACATGGTTAAGTGAAGTATATGGAGACAAGAAATTTGATTCCACTGTTGTCGGGCATACGGGAAGACTTGATTCATATGCATTTCTTTCAAGATATAAATCAGACAGTAATGATTATATCAGCTTAACTACCGGAGAGGTTGACGAGTTATTAGAAAATGCTCTTCAAGAATTAGATGAAAATAAAAGAAAAGAAATTTACAAAGATATACAGGTAATTTTAGCAAATAAGCTTCCTGCAATTTATCTGCAAACTCCTCACACAATGTTGGTGCTTCAGAAAAATGTTGAAGGAATGGAAATATTCCCAATAGACTTTTATGATTTTAAGGATGTGTATTTTACTGAATAGCTAAATTTACCTTCTGAGGTGTCTTATGTTAAGTTACATTTTAGATAGACTTAAAAGTTCAATAGTTGTTTTATTTGTAGTTTCTGTTATTACGTTTTTTGTATTAATGATAATACCCGGTAACCCGGCACAGCTAATATTGGGAACAGATGCCACTCCTGAAGCCATTCAAGAGCTGCATGCTGCCATGGGACTTGACAGGCCGCTGTATCAACAATATTTAAGTTGGCTTTTAGACCTGTTTACACTTGACATGGGTAGCTCGTACGTTTACGGTGAATCGGTTACTGCGTTAATAGCAAGAAGTATACCCGTAACTTTTTCCATATCTATTTTCGCTATGGTTATGGCAGTTTTTATCGCATTCCTTTTTGGAATAATTTCGGCAATTAAAAAAAACAGTATAGCAGATTACTTTTCAAGAAGTATTATGCAGCTTGGTGCAGCCATCCCCTCCTTCTGGATAGGGATGGTTTTTATTGTTTATTTTGGAATTAAGCTTAGAATATTGCCGGTTTCAGGTTTTGTTCCAATTGAACAAAGCTTTGCCGGATTTATTAAAAGTATTTTATTGCCATCAGTTGTTTTGGCAATCGGAGAAGTAGGAACACTTTTAAGAATTATAAGGAGCTCCATGTTAGATTCCCTTAAACAGGACTATATGGACATGGCAAGAGTAAAAGGGCTTAGTACCGGTAAAACATATATAAAATATGCATTAAGGGGTGCATTGACTGCCCCTTTGACAATAATAGGAATGCAGTTTGCAAAGCTTGCGGGAGGAACGGTTGTGGTTGAAACTATATTTGCTCTTCCGGGACTTGGAAGAATGGTTCTTACAGCTGTTGAACACAGAGATATTGTTCTTTTGCAGGGACTTGTGATGTTTATTACATCAACGGTAATAATTATTACGTTAATTGTTGATATATCGGTAATGTATTTAAATCCAAGGATTAAGTCATTTCAACAGGGGGAGCTATGAGAAAGAATATAAGCTTAATTTTAGGAATTATATTAGTTTTGATTATTATAGCTGTTTGGGTATTATCATTTGTATATATGCCCTATCCTCCAAATGAAATGAATATTCCAGATAAATTTTTGAAACCAAGTATTGACTCTGAGCATATTTTAGGAACAGATAATTTTGGCAGGGATATTTTAAGCCGCATAATGTACGGTTCAAGAAATGTACTTTTGGTTGGAATAGGCTCTGTTACATTGGGTACCTTGCTCGGAATATTTTTGGGAGCTGTTGCTGCCATGAAGCGTTTTGCCAATACAATAATTATGCGTATTATGGACGGGCTTATGGCTTTTCCGGGAATACTTCTTGCAATGATGTTGGTGGCTGTTTTGGAAAGAGGAATTCAGGGCTCCATAATAGCAATTAGTATTTTTATGGTGCCTGTATTTTCAAGGCTTGTGTATTCAATGATATTAGATACTGAAGCTCTTTTGTATATAAAAGCCGCAAAAAGCTACGGAAGCTCAAGAAAACAAATATTTTTACGACATTACATACCTGCAATGCTTCCAAGATTAATCACTCAGTTTACCTCAGCAATTGGTTCTGCGGTTATGATTGAAACATCCCTTTCTTTTTTGGGGCTTGGAATTCAGCCTCCATATGCCAGCTGGGGCTTGATGCTAAGTGAATCAAGACAGTTTTTCTTGAGCTATCCATACTTGGCGGTTGCACCCGGAATTGCAATAATAATTACAGTGTTGGGATTCAATCTTATTGGAGACGGGCTGAACGATATACTCATTAACAGGGGGAATTCCAATGAATGAAACTGTTGTGCTTAAGGATCTTCAAATAAATGCCGGTGACAATATATTAGTTAATAAAACTTCCATAGTTATTGAGGAAGGAGAAATCTTCGGATTGGTTGGCGAATCAGGCTCCGGGAAAACTCTAACAGCCAAAGCAATTATCAATTTGCTGCCTAAAGGATTAAGTTATTCAGCTGATGAAATAATTACTGCCGGAAAAAATATGCTGACTGCTTCGGCTGAAGAAAAAAAAGAACATATAGGGAAAAATATTGGATATATACCTCAAAATACAGTATTTTATCTGCATCCTATGATTAAAATAAAAAATCAAATTGGAGACGGATATGTTTATCATATGCATAAAACCAAGAAAGAAGCTTTGGAAAAAGCAGAAGCTTTGTTATATAAGGTAGGATTTAAATATCCCAAAATTGTGCTTAATTATTATCCATGGCAATTAAGCGGAGGAATGCGTCAAAGATGTAATATTGCAATGGCTTTAATGAACGACCCTAAGCTTATAATTGCAGATGAGCCGACAACGGCTTTGGACAGCACTGTTCAACGGCAGGTTATGGACTTATTCAGAACAATAAATGAAGAGATGAAACTGTCAATACTTTTGATTTCTCACAACTTAGGATTGGTAAAACATTACAGTCACAGCTTAGCGGTAATGTATGCAGGTCAGATTGTTGAATCAGGATATACAAATACAGTTTTTAGCAATCCTAAACACCCTTACACAAGACTTCTGATTGAAATTATCCCTTCATTTAAGATAAAGAAAGATGAACGTTTAGCTGAGATTCCGGGCCTTGCAGCGGAAAACGGAAGAGATATCAAAGGATGTGTTTTTTTCAAAAGGTGTCCCAAGGCTATGGATATATGCAAAGAAATGGTTGCAGAACATATAGATGACAAGCATGATCATTATTACAGATGTAATTTAAAATAGAGGGCAAAATGGAAAACAAGGTTGTAATATCTGCAGTTAATATAAGAAAAGAATATGTGGTTAAAAAGCATCTTTTTACAGGCAAAATAAAAGAAAAATATGTTGCCGTAAAAGGTGCTGCCTTTGACATAGAAGAAGGAAAAACCATTGGGATTGTAGGAGAGTCAGGGAGCGGAAAATCTACTATAGGTGAAATAGTGGGAGGGCTTCAAGCACCTACATATGGCAGTGTTCTTTATTTCGGCAAAAACATTAAAGAATTATCAGAAGAAGAATACCAAGAATATAGAACAAGCGTGCAGTTTATCTTTCAAGATTCCAAAGGCTCCATGGACCCTAATTATAAGATATCCGATATTTTATCTATGCCCTTAATAACAACTAATATTGCAAGGAATAAGAATGAAGCAGAAAAACTTATTGATGAAATGCTATTAAGAGTAGGGCTTGATTTAAGTATAAAAAATAAATATCCTGCCGAAGTAAGCGGAGGACAGTGTCAGAGAGCAGCAATAGCAAGAGCATTGCTTGTTAATCCTAAATTAATAATCTGCGACGAACCTGTTTCCGCCTTAGATGTGTCCATACAGGCTCAGATACTGAACTTACTCAGAGAGCTTCAAAGAGAGCTGAATATTTCATATATGTTTATATCTCACGATATGGGGGTAGTTAATTATATGTCCGATACAATATTAGTGATGCAAAATGGAAACATTGTTGAAAGAGGAGAAGCAAAAAAAGTTCTTTTGCAGCCAAAAGAAAAATACACAAAAACTCTTATAGAAAGTGCATTTAT
>JAQVRY010000027.1 GCA_028700795.1 Tissierellia bacterium
AAATTTTACATTGTCTATTTTGATTATGTATTCTATCATTTTACACCTATTATTTAATTTCTAACGGTTAAGCCGCATAAGAATAATATCATTATTCATATTATTTTACAACAGTAATTTTACACTAAATAAGTTACGGTTACTAGCTGCTCTTTGGAATTACACAAAAATAAAAGGCTGAGTAAAGCACACAGCACTTTGCACACCTTTTACTTAATTCGTTTAATAATTATTTGTCATCCTATTTTCACATAGTCTGAATTGATTAATTATACCCCTTATTTATTTTGATTGCTCCACAACATTTAAAAATAATATTATTTCTTCAATAAGCTAAATGACTCAAAAGACATTGCCACTGCTGCTGTTATATATACATGCCCGGTAGCTTCTTTAGTAAAGTACAAACAAATTGCTGTCACAGATAAAGCTATTACTATTATCCTGCTGAGCGTTCTATACTTCTTGTACTTTTTTTTACTTAAAGGTTTGTTTTCAGATTCAGCCGGAGCAAGGACAAATACCATTATTATTGAAAATGTAATTCCCAGATATAATATTATTTTTCCGTACTCTATAAAATATGTACTGCTTAAAGCTGATATTACAAATATGCAAAATGATATGGTTATACACTCAATATGAGTTTTGGCATGATAACCGCCGGCGTAGCTCCTAAGACCTGAAAAAAATACAATAAATGCAATAAGTTCAACCGTTTTTTTTAAAATACATGCCGTTATGGAAAGGATAATGAAATTTATTAATAATGATATCAGTACTTCAATGCTATATGCGTATATTTCTTTTTCATTATCTGAGGAATTGAGCCTTAGCCCAATTCCTTCAGACAACGTTGCTGAAATTTTATTTATCATCTTCCAGCAGGCATTGCGGCGCTTTCGGTTGATTAACCCAAAATAGGCATGTGGCTCCCATGGATGTCTGTGCTGTTGCTTCCAAAAGCATTGCGATACGTGATATTACGGATACATCTTTTTTCATTTTTGGAATCCCCCTTTCCTATATCAACATAATAAGACAAAAATATACAATTTACAACATTTTTCCCTTAGAATGCCTCTTCGGTTGTTTCCATTGTTTAAACGGAAAATTTTCCAAAAAAAGACTTATGAGCAATGTCATAAGTCTGGAATTTGTATTGAATTTATTATTTAACAGCTGCATTTTTATGTATTTTGTTTTTCATTTCTACATCTATCATAAATTTATTTTCCTCATATATTATGCTCATAAAACCATTATACTTTTCAGCTATACTGTTAATGCTTTTTAAGCCGTATCCATGTTTTGCTTTATCCCTTTTAAGTGTGAGTATTTTTTTCCCTTCAGTTAATAATTTCCCCATATAAGGATTTTCTGATTTTATAATTAAATAGTCTCCCGCTATTCCAATAAACATCTTCAATTTTTTTGTATCACACTCATGCAGTGCTTCAATTGCATTGTTCATAATATTGTTTATGATCCTGCAAATATCTTCCTTATCGATATATATTTCTTCATCATTAATATTGCTTGTTAATTCAACATTTATATTCTTGGACTCTGCTTCCTTTATTTTAAAATTTAAAAAAGATGTTATAATATTCTCGTTATCTATTTGGGGAATCAGCTGTACATCCATTTCCTGCAGCTTTTTTTCTATATGTGCACTGATTTTATCCTTTTGGTTTAGTTCATTGTAACCATGTATTAATGCTAACTCTCCGCGCATATCGTGTCTTATAATTCTAATTTCTTCCAAGGCCAAATTTACATCTTCTAAATAAGCTCTTTCTAATTTAATTTGCTGAAGCTCCATTTCATTTTTATGCTTTTCTTCTAAATCTATCAAAATCTGACTCGTTAAAGTTATAGAAGTTATAGAAAATAATGATACACATAATGTCAATGCCAATAAGCTTATACTTATGCTTTCATTGCTAACATCAATATTTCCACACATCCATATAACTATAACTATTACTATTATAGTTATAAGCAATATAAAACCTATCAGCAAATTATATTTAATATTTAGAGTGTAAAATCTATTTCTGCTATATTTTTTATTCTTGATAAACATATATGAAAATATTAAAATTGTCTGAGATATAATCATCACTACAAGTCTGACATTGTTTTGCTCCTGAATTGTTTTTAAATCAAAACCGCTTATGGTTGTAACTAATGCTACCGACAATACTTCAAAGGTTCCAATAGCTGCTAAAATTAAGAATAGCATGACAGCCTTTGAAAAAATATTACCTTTAAATATTATTGCTGTTGTTATGAATATCAATAAATAGAAAGCAATATACAATATAGGGTTTGATTGTATTTTGAAATAATAATTTAATAGAGTAAGTATTATTGTCATTATTATTATTAATATTTCAATACTATATCTATATTCCAATCTCCTGTCATAGTATAAATCAAAAACCTTGTATATAATAAAAATTTGAAGAAAATTAACAAAAACTTCAATTATAATCCATGCACCCACTCTATCACCCCTTGTTTTGTTGTTTAAATAATTTTACTAAATCCGAAAGGCATCGTCTGCTGGCTTCTTCTGTCTCATCATTTGTAAAATAAATTATATTCTTTTCTATCGCTCGTATGTTATTTAAATTTACGAGACAGGATTTACCGGATCTTTTAAAAAAACTGATGGAAGATAGACTGTCTTCTATGCTTTTAAGAGTTTGAACTATTATTATTTCTTGTTTATTCAGTGTATATATATGCAGCTTTCTATCATCTTTTTTTCTTAGTATATGTGTTATATCGCCTAAAGGAATGCGGTGTATTATACCGTCTATGTCTTTTACGTCAAGAAATTCAACAGGCAAATCCAATTCTGCAATGCATTCTATCAGCTCCTTCTCTAATACATCACTTTGAATCGGCTTTAGTAAATAATTTCTTGCCTTCACCTGATATGATTCATAAGCATATTTTTTATGAGATGTTAAGTAAAAAATTATAGTCTTGTCACTTATTTCCCTTATTAAAAGACCTGTTTTTATACCGTCAGCTTCAGGCATTTCCATATCCAGAAATATTATATCAAACGTTTTTCTTGTATAAGCTTCTACCAGAGATAAACCTGAAATATAAGTATCTATATTACATGCTATATTATTTTTGGCCATTATGGCCTTTATTAATTCCTTGACTATTTTAACATACTCTTTAGAGTCATCACAAACAGCAATATTAATCATGACTACACCTTTTTCTTGATATATGCTTTATTTTACCATAAAATACATAAATTACAACAAAAATTGCAAAAATTTAGTCACAGCTTCAACCAAAAAAGGACCGTCCTCTTTTGGTTAGATCGGTCCTTTTGTTATTATACTAATTCTATTATCGCCATTTCTGCTCCATCGCCTCTTCTGGGGCCCAATTTTAGAATTCTGGTGTATCCGCCATTTCTATCCTTGTATTTAGGAGCAACTTCTTCGAATAGCTTATATACTGCATCTTTGTCGTATAAATAAGCTAACGCTCGACGTCTTGAATGCAGGTCTCCTCTTTTTCCAAGAGTGATGGTTCTTTCTGCAACTCTTCTAAGCTCTTTGGCTCTTGTAACTGTTGTCGTTATTCTGCCATGAGTTATAAGGTCAGCAGTCATATTTCGAAGCATTGCCACTCTGTGGTCAGATTTAACCCCAAGCTTTCTGTGACTACCCATTTAGTCCTCCTTTTAAAGCTAATTATCATTTTTCCTTAGAGATAATCCTAATTCTTCAAGTTTCTTAGATACTTCATCCAAAGATTTCTTTCCGAGATTTCTTACTTTCATCATGTCTTCTTCAGTCTTGTAAGTAAGCTCCTCAACAGTGTTTATTCCTGCTCTCTTCAGACAATTGTACGATCTTACTGATAAATCAAGCTCCTCTATTGTCATTTCCAATACTTTTTCTTTTTCATCTTCTTCTTTTTCAACCATAATTTCCACTTCATTTACATGTTCTGTCAATGAAATGAATAGGTTGAGATGCTCATTCAGTATTTTTGCACCTAAAGAAACTGCTACTTCAGGCTCTATCGTTCCGTTAGTCCAAACCTCAAGAGTAAGTTTATCAAAGTCTGTTCTGTTTCCCACTCTTGTGTCTTCAACCGTAAAGTTTACCTTTTTTACAGGTGTATAAATAGAATCAATAGGAATAACTCCAATTGCCTGGGTATCCTTCTTGTTTCTTTCTGCTATAACATACCCTCTTCCCTGCTCCATTTCCATTTCAATAATGAGCTCAGAGCCTTCTTCAAGAGTTGCAATATGCAGGTCTTCATTTATTATGTCAACATCTCCGCCTGTAATTATGTCTGCTGCCGTAACCTCTTTTGGACCCTTTGCATCTATTAGAAGCTGAACAGGTCCTTGAACATTCATTTTAGCAGCTAAGTTTTTAATGTTAAGAATTATTTCTGTTACATCTTCTCTAACACCGGCTATTGTTGAAAATTCATGCAATACACCTTGAATGTTTATTGAAGTAACAGCTGCTCCCGGTAACGATGAAAGAAGTATTCTCCTTAATGAATTCCCGATTGTTGTCCCATAGCCTCTTTCCAGCGGCTCAACCACTATTTTACCATAGGTGTTATTGTCATTCTTTTCATTTAAAGTAATATTTGGTTTTTCAATTTCAATCATCCCAACCCTCCTATTTTTTTTGTTTGTCGAGGGTAATAATTCTTAAATGCTATTACTTGGAGTAGAACTCGACAATCATATGCTCTTCAATTGGTATTTCAATATCTTCTTTAGCAGGTTCAGCAATTATTCTTCCTGTGAAATTTTCGGGTTCAACCTGCAGCCATTGGGGTGCAGTATTCTTATGAGTTTCAGATAAAATTTTAAATTTATCTGAATTTTGGCTCTTTTCCTTAACCTTTATCTCATCACCGACCTTTAAAATCATTGATGGAATGTCAGCCTTTTTGCCGTTTATGGTAAAATGACCGTGAACTACCAATTGTCTTGCTTCTGGTCTTGAATTTGCTAAGCCTAATCTGTAAATAACATTGTCAAATCTAAGCTCTAATAATTTCAATAAATTATCACCGGTTTTTCCGGACATTTTTTCTGCAATATTGTAGTATTCTGTAAATTGTCCTTCTAAAACTCCGTAATATCTTCTAACTTTTTGTTTTTCTCTTAACTGAGTACCATAGTTAGTCAGTTTCTTGTTACTTTGACCATGCTGACCGGGAGCATAATTTCTTCTGCCGATTGAACATTTGTCAGTATAACATCTGTCACCTTTTAAATATAACTTTAAACCTTCTCTTCTGCATATTCTGCAAACAGGTCCAGTATATCTTGCCATCTTTTCACCTCGTTTCTATTATACTCTTCTGCGCTTTGGCGGTCTGCAACCATTATGCGGTATGGGAGTAACGTCTTTAATTAAATTAACTTCAAGTCCGGCTGCCTGCAGTGATCTTATCGCTGCTTCTCTTCCTGAGCCCGGTCCTTTAACATATACCTCTACTGTTTTCAATCCATGCTCCATAGCTTTCTTTGCTGCTTCTTCAGCAACCATGCTTGCTGCATATGGCGTAGATTTTCTTGAACCCTTAAATCCTAATTGACCTGAACTTGCCCATGAAATTGCATTTCCCTGCAAGTCGGTAAGAGTAACAAGTGTATTGTTAAAGGTAGACTTAATATGTGCCTGGCCTTTTTCTATATTTTTACGTTCTTTTCTTCTTACTCGCGTTGCTTTTTGTTGTTTTTTAGCTGCCACTTAAGCCCCTCCTTTTATTTTTTAGATTTTTTTCCTGAAACTCTCTTAGGACCTTTTCTTGTTCTTGCATTGTTTTTAGTATTTTGCCCTCTTACAGGCAATCCTCTTTTATGTCTTAATCCTCTGTAGCAGTTGATTTCTTTAAGTCTTTTAATATTCAATGCTACTTCACGTCTCATATCTCCTTCTACAGGATGTTTATCTATTTCAGCTCGTAATTTTTGAACTTCGTCTTCTGTCAGATCCTTAATCCTTGTATCAGGATTAATACCTGTTGCTTTTAAAATCTTTTTAGAAGTTGATCTGCCTATTCCAAAAATATATGTTAAGCCAACTTCAACTCTCTTATCTCTGGGCAAATCAACACCGGCGATTCTTGCCATTAAGCTACACCTCCTACCTTCGTAGTTTAATATTTTAACTTATCCATTAACCTTGTTTCTGTTTGTGCCTTGGGTTTTCGCAAATCACCATAACTTTACCTTTTCGTCTGATAATCTTGCATTTTTCGCACAAAGGTTTTACTGATGGTCTTACTTTCATTGTAATACCTCCTTACTTTTTCCTCCATGTTATTCTTCCTCTTGTTAAATCATATGGTGATAATTCACAAGCTACTGTGTCTCCTGGAAGAATCTTGATGTAGTGCATCCTCAGTTTTCCAGAAATATGCGCTAAAATCTGGTGTCCATTCTGAAGCTCAACTATAAACATTGCATTTGGAAGTGCTTCTAAGACTTTACCTTCGACTTCTATTACATCTTTCTTGGACATTGATCACTCAACCTCCATTTCTTTTAATGCATATGGCTCTAAAAGTTTTTTTACATATGCATCGTTTAGATTTTTATTGCATTGTAATTTTTCTGCAAATTCTGTCAATACTGTATTATAAATCATTAAATGCTTCACTTTCTTTTTCTTAGGGTTATTTAGTTTTCTTAAATTACCATCACATACCAACACAAATTGCTCATCAACAACTTGACATATAAGAAATATTCTTTCCTTATCTCTGCCTGCTTTTGATTTAACTATTTGACCGATTTTCAAATCTGTTGTTAATTCCATTAGCTCACCTCTATATCACGGTTAGCAATTCCGGCTCCCCGTCTGTTATTGCAACAGTATGCTCATAATGAGCAGATGGTTTACCGTCAACAGTGACCACTGTCCAGTTGTTTTCTAAAACCTTAACATTGTATACTCCTGCATTTATCATAGGCTCAATAGCAAGGACCATTCCTTCTTGCAGCCGCGGACCTTTGTTTGGTTTCCCGAAGTTAGGTACTTGCGGTGATTCATGCATTTTTTTCCCTACTCCGTGCCCAACATAATCTCTTACTACCGACAAACCCTGTGACTCTGCATAAGCTTGGATTGCGTGTGATATATCAGACAGGCGGTATGAAGCTTTTGCATATTTTATACCTTCATAAAAGCATTGTTTTGTTGCTTCAACTAAATGCTTCTTTTCTTCATCCACTTCACCGACTAAAAATGTCTTTGCACTGTCACCCACATATCCTTCAAATGTTGCACCTATATCTACACTAATTATATCACCTTCCCTTAACTCCCTATCTGAAGGAAATCCATGTACTACTTCTTCATTAACGGAAGCACATATGGAAAAGGGAAATCCGTTATAACCTTTAAATGTAGGTATGGCGTTTTGAGATTTTAAGAAATCATCAACCAACCGGTCAAGCTCCTTGGTGGTAACACCGGGTTTAATATTCTTTCTCACCAATTCATGAGATTGTGCTACTAAACGTCCGGCCTTTTTCATTATTTCAATTTCTCTTCTTGTTTTGAGAATAATCATACTATTTCCTTAACTTAGCAACTATATCTTTGCTAACCTGGGTTATGGGTTTCTCACCGTCTACATTTACTATTATACCTTTTTTGGTGTAATAATCAATAAGCGGCTCTGTTTGTTCCATATAAACATTAATTCTGTTTTCAACTGTTTCTTCAGTATCATCCTTGCGCTGCAGAAGTACTCCGCCGCAGTTGTCGCAAACCCCTTCTTTTGAAGGTTTGTTAAATGACATATGGTATGTCTGACCACAGTCTTTGCATACTCTTCTGCCCACAGCTCTTTCAACAAGAAGTTCTTTTCTGACCATTATATTTATTACATAGTCTAAGCTTTGCTCCATGCTTTTTAAAGCATCTTCTAAAGCATCTGCCTGATAGATAGTTCTTGGAAATCCATCCAATAGAAATCCGTTTCTACAATCATCCTGAAGCAATCTGTCTTTTACAAGTTCAACTGTCAAATCATCGGGAACCAATTTACCTTGGTCCATGTACTCCACAGCTTTCTTGCCAAGAGCAGTTCCTTCTTTTATATTTTTTCTGAAAATATCTCCAGTGGATATATGCGGTATTGAAAATTCATTTACAATTGTTTCTGCTTGAGTTCCCTTACCGGCTCCCGGAGGTCCCAATAAAATTGCTCTCATTTTCCTTACCTCTTTTCTACTTTAAAAATCCTTTGTAATGTCTCATTATCATTTGGGCTTCTATTTGCTTCATAGTTTCAAGTGCAACACCTGATACTATCAAAAGTGATGTTCCTCCAAAATTGATATTCAAATTTGTAAATGAGAATACCAATGTAGGTATTGTTGCTATTATTGCAAGTGCAATTGCTCCTGCTATTGTAATTCTGTTTAATACTTTATTTAAATATTCTGCAGTCGGTTTTCCCGGTCTTATACCCGGTATAAATCCTCCGTTTTCCTTAAGGGTATTTGAGTATTCAAATGGATTGAATTGTACCGCTGTATAGAAATACGTAAAGAATATAATCAGCAATATGTTTAATATTGTATAAATATATACTCCAGGACTCTGCGCCACAGAGAAATATTTTTGAACTCCTGCTGCCATTGATGGAAAGAAGAATGCCAATGTTTGAGGAATTGCCAAAAGTGTTGAAGCGAATATTACAGGCATAACTCCAGCCATTAATACTTTCATAGGAATATGTGTGCTTTGTCCGCCGTACATTTTTCTTCCCACTACTCTTTTTGCATACTGAACAGGTATTTTTCTTTCTCCCTGCTGAATAGCTATTACTCCAACTATTATGAAAAAAGCAAATATCAAAAATATTAATATTTCTAATATATTTACTGCGCCTGCTTGGAACTGATAAATCATTGTTCCCCAATCACGTGGAAACTGTGATACTATACCAATCATAATGATTATTGATATACCGTTTCCTATACCTTTTTCTGTTATCAGTTCGCCTAACCACATAAGGAATGCTGTTCCTGCTGTTAAGACTATAATCACTGTAACTATTGATAAGAAGCTCTTTTCAATTATAGCTTGGTTAAAGAAACCTACGCTGTATGCAGTGGCTTGAATCAATGCTAAAACAATAGTTATATATCTGGTCCATTGACCCATCTTTTTCTTTCCGTCTTCAGCTTTAAATACTTCTTCCAATTTTGGAATAGCAATTGTCAATAACTGAAGTATAATTGAAGATGTAATATATGGATATATATTTAATGCAAATATTGTAAAGTCTTTAAATGCACCACCGCTCATCATGTTGAAGAAGTCTAAAAGGCCTCCTGCGGTTCCGGCAAACATGTTTTCAACAACTGCCCTGTCAATACCCGGAACAGGTATTACAGCACCTAATCTGTACACTACCAGCATTAATAACGTAAATGTAATTCTTTTTCTTAAATCAGGAATTTTCCAAGCATTTTTTAAAGTCTCAAACAACTAAATCACCTCAGCTTTACCGCCGGCAGCTTCAATCTTTTCTACGGCTGACTTACTGAATTTATGAGCTTTCACTGTAAGCTTCTTTTCAAGTTCACCATTTCCAAGTATTTTAACGCCGTCTAGTTGTTTTTTTAATATGCCTTCTGATTTAAGAACTTCGGGAGTAATCTCAGCTCCATCTTCAAATTGATTTAAATCTTCTACATTTAATTCTGCATACTGAGTTCCGAAAATATTTGTAAATCCTCTCTTTGGAAGTCTCCTGTAAAGAGGCATGTTTCCACCTTCAAATCCCGGTCTTGTACCTCCGCCTGAACGAGAGCCTTGACCATTCATTCCTCTGCCGGCTGTTTTCCCTTGTCCTGAGGCTGTACCTCTTCCTAATCTCTTTCTCTTTTTTACACTGCCAGGATTAGGTTTTAACTCGTGAAGTTTCATATTTAACACCTCCTTGTAGTTATTCAATAACCTCTACCATAAAGTCAACCTTTTTGATAATTCCTCTGATTTGAGGAGTATCTTCTTTTTCAACTACATGGCCTATCTTTTTCAAACCCAAAGCTTTCATGTTTTTTACCTGATTAGGGGTTCTTCCGATTATGCTTTTAATTTGTTTGATTTTAATCGTTGCCATTATTCTCACCTCTTAACCTAAAATTTCTTCCACTGTTTTTCCTCTGACTTTTGCAACATCTTCAGAGTTCTTGAGGGATTTTAAGGCTTCCATTGTTGCATTAACAACATTTCTTGGATTATTCGATCCCAATGATTTCGTTCTGATATCTCTAATGCCTGCAAGTTCCATCACTGCACGAACCGGTCCTCCAGCTATTATTCCTGTACCTTCTTTAGCCGGTTTAATAAGAACTCTGCCTGCGCCATATCTGCCAATTATCTCATGTGGCACTGTAGTTTCTCTCAGTGGCACTTTAATCATATTCTTTTTAGCATCTTGGATTGCTTTTCTTATAGCATCAGGAATTTCAACAGCTTTTGACATTCCAATTCCAACATGACCATTTTCATCACCAACAACAACCAATACGCTGAAACGGAAGTTCCTACCACCCTTTACAACCTTAGTAACACGGTTGATGCTGATAACTTTTTCTTTCACATCCAATTGGCTTGCATCTATACGTCCACGTTGCTCCATGATTAACCTCCTTATCTAAAATTCAAGTCCGCTTTCTCTCGCTCCATCAGCAAGAAACTTAATTCTACCATGATATAAATAACCGCCTCTGTCAAACACTACTGCATTTATATCTTTTTCTTTCGCTCTTTCTCCTACTGTTTTGCCGACTAGTTTTGCTGCTTCTGACTTAGTCAGCTCAGCTACCTTTGCGCTTAACTCTTTATCTTGAGTTGAAGCACTAACTAATGTTGTTCCGGTAGCATCATCAATTACTTGAGCGTATATGTGCTTAGAACTTTTAAATACATTCAATCTTGGTCTTTCAGGAGTACCTGTGATTTTATTTCTTATACTATTGTGTCTTTCAATTCTCTTTTGATTCTTATCAACTTTTTTAAGCAATACACTCACTCCTTTCTTTACTAATTACCGGTCTTGCCGGCCTTACGTCTAACAACCTCATTGGAGTATTTAATGCCTTTGCCCTTGTAAGGTTCTGGCCTTCTCCAGTCTCTGATTATCGCCGCATAGTTTCCTACTTGTTGTTTATCTATACCTTTAACAATAATTTTGTTTGTACCCTCAACTACTGTTTCAATACCTTGTGGGTCTTCCATTTCTACAGGATGGGAGAGACCTAAGTTTAAAATTAGCTTATTTCCTTGTTTTTGTGCTCTGTATCCAACACCAACAATTTCAAGAGTTTTTTGATATCCTTCTGTAACACCTGTAACCATGTTGTTAATAAGCGTTCTTGTAAGTCCGTGAAGTGATCTGTATTCCTTTGCTTCAGATTCTCGTGAAACTGTTATTTCAGCTCCATCAATTTCTATATTGATAATCTTCGGCAGCTGTTGTTCAAGTTGACCTTTCGGACCTTTAACAACGGCAAAGTTATTTTTATCTATATTAACTTCAACATTTACAGGTATATTTACAGGTTTAATCCCTATTCTTGACATATCGGCACCTCCTATTCGTTATAATTACCATACGTAGCAGATTACTTCTCCGCCAACTCCCTGTGTTCTTGCTCTTTTATCAGTTACGATTCCCTTTGATGTAGAAATAATAGCTATGCCTAAGCCGCCAAGAACTCTTGGTGTATCTTCTTTACCGACATAAACCCTAAGTCCCGGTTTAGAAATCCTCTTAATGCCGGTTATTACTCTTTCTTTATTTTGTTGGTATTTGAGTTCAACTCTTATAATACCTTGTTTTCCGTCATCTATAACATCAAAGCCTTTAATATATCCTTCTTCCAATAAGATATTAGCTATTTCCTTCTTAATCTTAGAAGCCGGTATATCAACAAATTCATGTTTTGCATGATTAGCATTTCTTATTCTTGTTAGCATATCTGCGATAGGATCTGTCATTACCATGTAAGTAACCTCCTTCTTTAAAATTTTACCAACTGGCTTTTTTAACGCCAGGTATCTGACCTTTGTAAGCTAATTCTCTAAAGCATATACGGCATATACCATATTTTCTTAAATAAGCATGAGGTCTTCCGCAAATTTTGCATCTAGTATATTCTCTTGTTGAGAACTTTTGTTTTCTCTGTTGTTTAACTTTTAGAGATGTTTTTGCCATTCCGTTCCCTCCTTACTTTCTAAAAGGCATACCCATCAAGCTCAAAAGCTCGCGGGCTTCTTCATCAGTATTAGCCGTTGTTGTGATGATTATATCCATACCTCTTATTTTATCGATTTTATCATAATTTATTTCAGGAAATATCAACTGTTCCTTTATTCCCAAAGCATAGTTTCCTCTGCCGTCAAAAGCTGTTTTCGATACGCCTCTGAAGTCTCTAACTCTTGGTAATGCAATGTTTACAAGCTTATCGAAGAATTCATACATATGCTCTCCTCTCAAAGTAACCTTGCATCCTACCGACATTCCTTCTCTTAATTTAAAGTTAGAAATAGATTTTTTCGCTTTAGTTACAACAGGTTTTTGACCTGCAATCAATGTCATTTCTTCCACAGCGTTGTCTAGGAATTTTGAATTTTCCTTTGCTTCACCAACGCCCATATTTAAAACTATTTTTTCCAACCTTGGTGTCTGCATAATGCTTTCATACTGAAATTTTTCCATCAGTGACGGCACTACTTTATCTTTATATGTCGCTTTTAATCTGGCCATACTTGTACCTCCCTCCTGAGTTTTATAAAACAGTACCGCACTTTTTACATGCTCGTTGTTTTTTGTCGTTAACTATTTTCGACTCAGTTCTCACGCCTGATTTACATTTATCGCAATACAGCATAACATTTGAAGAGTTGATTGAACCTTCTTTGGTAATAATTCCTGCCTGTTGCATTTCTTTTGTTTGTTTTTGGTGTTTTGTCTGCATATTTACATTCTCAACTACAACTCTGTTCTTATTCGGCATATTTGAAAGAATTTTCCCAATCTTACCTTTGTCGCTGCCTGCTATAACTACTACTTTATCGCCTTTTTTTATGTGCATCTTTATACACCTCCTATTAAAGTACTTCCGGTGCCAGTGAGATTATTTTCATAAACTTTCCATCTCTTAATTCTCTTGTGATAGGTCCAAATATACGTGTCCCTACAGGAGTTCTATCATCTTTTATTATAACAGCAGCATTTTCATCAAATTTAATATATGTTCCGTCTTTTCTTCTTACGCCGCTTTTAGTTCTTACAATAACTGCTTTAACCACATCACCCTTCTTAACAACTCCACCGGGTGTTGCGGATTTAACCGCACATACAATTATATCGCCAATATTTCCATATCTAACAACTGATCCGCCCAATACTGTAATTACAAGGACCTCTTTTGCTCCTGAATTATCTGCGACCCTCAGCCTTGATTCTGTTTGTATCATGTTTATACCTCCCTTCAATTGTCCATAGGGTTATTTTGCCTTCTCTAATATTTCAACCAATCTCCAGCACTTTTCTTTTGACAATGGTCTGGTTTCCATTATTTTAACCGTATCACCTGTAGCACATTGGTTCTCTTCATCATGTGCTTTATACTTTTTGGTCATTTTAATTCTTTTTTTATACAGAGGATGTTCGACAAGTCTTTCAGTAGCAACTACTATTGTCTTATCCATTTTATCACTAACAACCTTACCAATTCTTACCTTTCTGTTGCCTCTTTCCAAGGTTAATCCTCCTTTCTGTTACTCCAAGTTAATATTTAACTCACGTTCACGAATTACAGTTTTAACTCGAGCAATATCTTTCTTGACTTTGTTTATTCTCATAGGGTTATCAAGCTCCCCTGTTGCAAGTTGAAATCTTAAATTGAAAAGTTCTGTCTTTAAATCTCCAACAGATTTATTCAACTCATCAACTGATTTATTCCTTAATTCCTTAGCTTTCATTTGCTTCACCATCCTTTTCTGCTGCCTGTTCCTTGGCAACAAATTTGCATTTGATAGGCAATTTATGCATGGCAAGTCTCATTGCTTCTCTGGCGACATCTTCAGAAACTCCTGACATTTCAAATAATACTCTGCCCGGTTTCACTACTGCTACCCAGTATTCAGGTGAACCCTTACCTTTACCCATACGTGTTTCGGCTGGTTTTTTTGTTACCGGTTTATCCGGAAATATTTTAATCCAAATTTGACCGCCCCTCTTAACTGATCTTGTCATAGCTCTTCTGGCTGCTTCAATTTGGTTTGATGTTATCCAAGCTGGCTCTATTGCCTGTAGCCCATATTCGCCGTATGTGATAGTATTGCCTCTCGTAGCAACACCGGACATTCTGCCTCTTTGCTGTTTACGGCGTTTTACTCTTTTAGGCATTAACATAATTATTTCCTCCTTCCTTCAGGACTTATTGCTTTTTGTCTCTTCTATAATTACTTCTTCTTTTCTTTTTGTTGTCTCTGTTATCATTTAATGCTCTTGTAGGCTCTTGATAATCGGATAATAATGAGCCGGGTTTTCTGAGAATTTCACCTCTGCAAATCCACACCTTAACACCAATCTTACCGAATGTAGTATTTGCTTCTGCAAAACCATAGCTTATATCAGATCTCAAAGTATGAAGAGGAACCTTACCATCTGAATATCCTTCAGTTCTAGCCATATCAGCTCCGTTTAATCTTCCTGATGCACTTGTTTTAATTCCCTTTGCACCCGTTTTCATTGTTCTTTGCATTGCCTGTTTCATTGCTCTTCTAAATGAAATACGCTTTTCAATTTGACTTGCAATATTTTCTGCAACTAATTGGCCGTTTAACTCTGGAACCTTAACTTCTTCTACATTAATAATAACAGTCTTACCGGTTATTTTTTCTATACTGGTTTTTAAATTATCAACACCGGTACCGCCTTTTCCTATAATCATACCTGGCTTTGCAGTAAATACACTTACTTTAACTCTGCCGGCAAATCTTTCAATTTCTATTTTTGCTATACCTGCTTGAAAGTTTTCTTTTTTTATATATTCACGAATTTTATAGTCTTCCGTTAAATTATCTCCGAAATTCTTTTTGTCAGCATACCATTTAGAATCCCAATCATTTATTATACCAACTCTTAGTCCATGAGGGTTTACCTTTTGACCCATCTTTTACCTCCTTTACTGTAGTTATTCTCTCTCTTTTACAACTGCACCAACGTGGCTGCTTCTTTTTAATATTTTATATGCCGAACCTTTTGCTCTTGGTCTCCATCTTTTGAGAGTTGGCCCTTGGTTTGCATATGCATTTGAAACAAATAATTTATCTCTATCCATATCAAAGTTGTTTTCTGCATTAGCTGCTGCAGATTTTACTACCTTTTCTAAAATTTTAGCGCCCTTGCCGGGATGAAATTTTAGAATTGCCAATGCTTCGTCAACTTGCTTGCCTCTTACCATATCACACACAAATTTCATTTTTCTTGGTGATATTCTAATATATTTAGCAATTGCTTTAGCTTCCATTAGCGAATCCTCCCTTCTTATTTAACTTTTGAAGTTTTATCGGACTTATCATGTCCTCTATATGTTCTTGTCGGAGCAAATTCACCCAGCTTATGTCCAACCATATCTTCAGTTATATATACAGGAACGTGCTTTCTGCCATCATGTATAGCTAATGTATGGCCTACCATTTCGGGGAATATTGTCGATCTTCTTGACCAAGTTTTCAACACTTTTTTGCTATTTGCATCATTCATATCCACAATCTTTTTCATAAGACTTGGTTCACAATAAGGTCCTTTCTTTAACGATCTACCCATTCACTATTTCCTCCTTTCAATCCTGTTCTATTTTTTCTTTCTTCTGCTTACTATCATACTATCAGATTTCTTGTTTTTCTTACGAGTTTTATAACCAATAGTTGGTTTACCCCAAGGTGTAACCGGTGACGGTCTTCCTATGGGAGCTCTTCCTTCACCACCACCGTGAGGGTGATCGTTAGGATTCATTACTGAGCCTCTTACTGTAGGCCTGATTCCCATATGTCTCTTTCTTCCTGCCTTACCAATGGTTATATTCTCGTAGTCAATATTTCCTACCTGACCGATTGTTGCTTTGCAGTCCATGCTTATCATTCGAACTTCACCGCTTGGAAGTCTTACCTGCGCATACTTGCCTTCCTTAGCCATAAGTTGAGCTGCGTTTCCTGCTGAACGAACCATTTGTCCGCCTTTTCCCGGTTTAAGCTCTATATTGTGAATCATTGTACCAACCGGAATACTTCTTACAGGAAGTGCATTTCCGATTTTAATATCTGCATCTTGACCCGAAACTATTGTATCTCCAACTTTCAGTTTATGTGGAGCTATAATATATCTTTTTTCTCCGTCAACATAATTTATAAGTGCAATGAATGAGCTTCTATTTGGATCATACTCTATTGTTGCAACTTTTCCCGGAACTCCATCTTTGTTTCTTTTGAAATCTATAATTCTATATTTTCTCTTTTCTCCGCCGCCTTTATGACGAACTGTAATTCTTCCGTGAGCATTTCTTCCTGCCTTACTTTTCAACGGAGCTAAAAGAGATTTCTCAGGTTCATCAGTTGTTATTTCTTCAAAAGTTGAAACAGTCATTTGTCTCAACGCCGGAGAAGTTGGTCTATACTTTCTAATACCCATGAGATTTTCCTCCTTCTTTAAATATCTATATTTCGATTATTCTAAATTCTACGATGAGATTCCCAAAATGGCATCTCGCAGTCTCATTCGCCAAAATATTTGCTCCCTTCGGTCGCATATTTTGGGAAGCGCAGTTTCGTTCACATATTTGCTAATTCGCTTCGCTCATGCAAATCTGGAACTCATTGCGTTTGACTTACCTACAATTTCTTTCTCCCTCTGGTCGAAGAAATTGGGTCAAGTCATAATCGTTGCGAATGACCTACCATCAATCTGTTCTTCGCTATTGCTCGAACATTTGGGGTTCGCAGGGCATCTCGCAGTCTCATTCGCCAAAATATTTGCTCCCTTCGGTCGCATATTTTGGGAATTCGT
>JAQVRY010000028.1:0-2521 GCA_028700795.1 Tissierellia bacterium
CCTTTTTTTATAGGTTTTGACACCTCAATTTCAGTATTGTATAATTAATCTGCGAAGTAAGGGAGGTATAATATGGAAGATATTTATAAGGAAGTCAAAAATAATCCGCTGTTTTACAATATGAGCGAGGATGAAATAAAATACGTTCTTCAATGTAGCAATGCAGCTGTTAAAAGCTATAGGGACAATCAAGTTTTATTTGAAAAGGAACAGAAAGTTGAAGAGCTTGGAATTGTAATTGAAGGGGTGCTGAATTTAGTATCCTGGAAATATAGCGGAAACAGGGTTATTGTAACGACATTGGAGAAAGACGACTTATTTGGAGAAGCATTGATTTATGCTACCGAAGGAAATTCTCCCTATGACCTTGTGAGCTCCGGCAAAAGCAAAGTATTGTTAATACCATACAAAATATTCTCCAATATGTGCTCCAATAACTGCAGTTATCATGCTCAACTGATAAAAAATATGCTTACTATCTTATCTGATAAAATTGTTATGCTAAATAATAAAATGAGTATTTTAAATGCTGAAACATTAAAAGGCAGAATTGCAGTATATCTTTTATCCCTTCAAAAAAAATCAAACACCATGATTTTTGACATGCCAATGAACAGACAAAAACTGGCGGAATTTTTAAATGTTAAAAGACCGTCACTGTCAAGAGAACTTTCCAACATGCAAAAAGACAACATTATTGAAGTGTACCGCTCGTCCGTTAAAATATTGGACATGGATAAATTGCGGAAATTAGCAGATTAAATTTATCTAATATTATTGAAGACATATACTTTCTGTGGTAAAATATTATATATTCACGAAAATCGAAGGAGCAGTTATGAAACTTAAATTTATACATACATCTGACCTGCATTTAGGGAAGAAATTTGATATAAAAAACTTCAGTTTAAAAGAGCGAGGAAAAAGAAGACAGGAATTATGGGATTCTTTTGATGAAATAATAAGAACAGCCAAAATCAATGAAGTGCAATATTTGTTTATTGCAGGGGATTTAACGGATGGAGAATATATAAGTTATAAAAGTTTAAATAAGATTTCTTCGAAATTCAGCTCCATTCCCGATACAAATGTAATTATTACCTGCGGTCAAAGTGACCCGCGCAATATCAACAATATGTATGAATATATAGAATGGCCTGATAATGTATACATAATTAAAAATACCGAGACAGTCGAGAAATTGATTTTTCCAAATAATAATTTGTGCATCTATTCAATAAGTTGGGACAACCATGCAGAAAATAATAAAACACAGTCAATTTACGACATATCAGTTGATGAAAACAAGCTTAATGTTCTCATGCTTCATTGTGATATTTATACGAATGACAGATTGCCGGTTAATATTGATGTAATTAAGAATAAGTTTGATTATTGCCCATTGGGTGGAAGACATAACTTTCAGCAAATAACCGACAATGTTGTATATTGCGGCACTCCTGAGCCTCAGTCATTTGAAGAAGAAGGTGAACATGGAATCATAATGGGAACCTTGGAAAAGAAGAATGCAGAATACTCGTTTTTACCGATTGCCAAAAGGAAATTTATAAATCGACAAATAGAACTGAATATTTCATACAGTTTTAATAAAATATTGGATTTAATTAAGTTTTCCGGTGATACCTTTTCCAATATTAAGGATTATGTGCGCATAGAGCTTACGGGAGAAGTAAATACAGATATTTCAATGGATGAAATTGAAAATGAAGCAAAACAGTTTTTTTATTATATAGAATTTGAAGACAACTATATATATGAAACCGAAAACAGAAATTATGAAGGCAATGAATTCAATATTATTGAAAGCTACAAACTTCAATTTGACAAAAATGACGACAAATTACAACAGCAGGCATTTAAATTAGGGCTTGAAGTTCTCAGAAAAGAAAAGGTGGTAAAATAAAATGTATATAAACAGACTACATTTGAGGGCTTTTGGAAAATTCATCAGTAGGAAAATACATTTTGGCACCAAATTTAATATAGTTTTTGGTGAAAATGAAACTGGAAAATCTACCATACATAATTTTATTGAGCTGGTTATGTATGGATTTGATGAAGATACATCTCGGTATAATAAGTATAAACCTTGGAATAGCCCCTTGTACAAGGGAAGTATAGAAATAAGAGATGAAGAGGAAAAACATGTTGTTTCAAGAGATTTTCTTTTAGGTACTGTGCAGGTTACCAAAAAGACAAACGAAACAAATGAAACAACTGAAAATGAATATCCCATTGAGGGTATTGATGTTCCCGGTGAGCATTTCTTTAATATTAGCAGAGTATCATTTAACAATACTGTAAGTATCAGCCAGCTTGGAAATAAAACTGATAAGGAATTGGTTGATGAGCTGAAAAATAAAATAACAAACTTAAGCAACACAAAAGATGAAGATATTTCAATGGACAGGATTATGCAAAGCCTGCTTAGAATCAAGGAAGAAGCAGGGAGTGAAAACAATGATAAAACATTGTTAGGACAATATTCGCTGCGGTTGGC
>JAQVRY010000028.1:2621-6106 GCA_028700795.1 Tissierellia bacterium
CGAAAATTATGACTTGATGAAGAAATTCAGCAAAAAACAAAGAAGGATAAGCCTTTTTACCGGTCTTTTGGGCACAGCATTCACAGCGGCTGCAGCAGTTTCATGCTATTGGGCATATTATTACAATGATTTTAACTATTATTACGGCGGCATAGGTTTTTTAATAGGGATAATATTCTATATTTTTTCATGGAGAAAAAGAAATATTGCCATAAACTCAAAAAAAGAAATTGAAAGCATGGAATGCGAGTATGCTGACTATACATTGTCAAATAGTGAGTTGAATGAACAAAAAGATAAAATACTAAAAAGAAACAATTGTGAAGACTTTAGCAATATGTCTGATGTTTTTGAAAAGAAAAGTATTGAAAAAAGCTTTTATGAAGAAAAGGTCAAGCTTCTTAATTATGATGATAATGAAGTCAATGAAATTTTAGAAGAAAATAATAAAATAGAAGAACGACTCAAAATAAGTTTAGGCAGTTTAAACTTACCCTTGTCAGGAGATAATATAACTGAAGTTAGTGAAGCATACAGACGAAAAGACATGGTACAGCTCCAAACAGAAGAATTAAAAAATAAGATTGGACAGCTTAATCGCGATATAATAAGGCTTGATAAGGAAATAAACTTTGAGGAAAGACGGCTGGAAATGATACTTAAAGCAAACGGTGTGGATGATGTTGAATCATTTAAGAAAGCAGTTGAGCTGAATGAAAAACACAAGGTGCTTTTGAATCGCAGAGAATATTCCGAAAAAATTTTGGAAAATATAATTGGCACGACTGACTATTTCGAACTTAAAAAAAGGACACTGAATGTTTCTGATGAAGTCAAAGAAATTAACAAGCAGGATATCCAACTTAGTATTTTTAAGCTAAATGAAGAAAAAACAAAGTTATTAAAAAATATTGATGATATACATTATGAAATAGGAGATATTGAAGACAATACCAGAAGTTTAGCAGAAATCGAAGAGGAAATTAACTTCTATGAAGAAAAAACTGCTTCCTTTAAGAATAAAATAAAAGTAGCTGAAATTACAGCAGAGAAAATTACGAAGATATCAGATTCAATAAAAGGTGACTTTATGCCTCTTCTTCGAAGCTCCATAAGCGATAACTTTTCATACTTGACTGGCGAAAGATACAAAAGTGTTGATATTGATGAAAATATGAATATTACAGTTATGTCTGAAGAAGAAAAGGACAGGAAAATTGAACTTGAAAATTTAAGCGGAGGTACATTGGACCAGCTTTATCTTTCATTGCGTATAGCATTAAGCAATATTTTAAGCGGGAATCAGAATATTCCGTTGATTTTGGATGACAGCTTCGTTCAATATGATTCAAAAAGACTTAGAAAATCCTTAGAAATGCTGTCAAGAGAAAGTGAAAGAAGGCAGGTAATCCTCTTTACATGTCAGGAGAGAGAGGCAGACCTTTCAAAACAAATGAATATTAAATTTAACTACTTTAAATTATAACGAGGCAAAGACATCCTCTTTAAGGAGAATTATGAGAATTTTTGCTATAGCCGATTTACATTTCGACTTTAAAAAAGAAAAGCCTATGGATGTGTTTGGCGATAATTGGGAAAATCACGAGGAAAAGATAATTAAAAACTGGGAAAATACCGTAGCCAAGGATGATTTGGTTCTAATTCCCGGTGATATATCATGGGCTTTAAAGTTAAATGATGCTTTAGAGGATTTAATTAGAATCGAGAATTTGCCCGGCATGAAAATAATAGGCAAGGGAAACCATGACTATTGGTGGGCAACTCTCTCCCGGCTTGAAAGATTGGATTTGAAAACTATAAAGTTTTTAAAAAACAATTTCCATAAATACAATGATGTTGTTATTTGCGGCACCAGAGGATGGGATACAATGGAAGAGTATTCTGAGGAAGTTGACAATGAAAAAATATTTTTAAGAGAACTGAACAGATTTAAAATTTCCCTTCACGCAGCAAAAAAGGTCAGCGGCAAAAAAATAGTTATGCTTCATTATCCTCCTTTTAACAATAGCGGGCTTCCTAACGAATTTTTTTCACTTATGAAGGATTATGATGTAGATATTTGCATTTATGGTCATCTTCATGGAGAAGAAGGGCATAAAAATGTAAAAGAGGGTTTGATAGACAATATTATGGTTCATTGTGTTTCAAGCGATTACACGGGATTTAAACTGAAAAGAATACTTTAGAGATATGCGGACAAACCATTAAGTTCGTCCTTGACAGGAAAACATAATCGGAGTATTATTTAATTATAAAAAGTACTCAGCAACGACTTCACATGGGGTAGCAGATGAAAAGGTTGAGATCGAATATCGGACTGAACAAAGAAAAAGATGGGAGGAAGTTATGTTTAAAGCAAAAAAACACTATTCTGACATATTGAATGAAATCAAAGAAGGAGGTCTTTGGAAGGATGAAAGAATTATAACCACACCTCAAAGGAGCGTTATAAGCACAACAAAGGCAGACGGAGTATTGAACATGTGTGCCAACAATTATTTGGGTTTGGCAGACAATGAGGACATAATAGAAGCTGCGAAGGATGTGTATAACAAATGGGGTTACGGACTTTCTTCCGTAAGATTCATATGCGGCACCCAAGAAATACATAAAGAGCTTGAAAGTAAATTAAGCGAATTTCTTAAAACTGAAGATACCATTCTGTATTCATCATGCTTTGATGCAAACGGCGGCTTGTTTGAAACAATCACAACCGAAAATGATGCAATAATCAGCGATGAGCTTAACCATGCAAGTATTATTGACGGAGTAAGACTGGCAAAGGCAAAAAAATACAGATACAAAAATAATAATATGGAGTCATTGGAAGAACAGTTGATTCAGGCTGATAAAGATGGAGCCAATATTAAACTAATAGCAACAGACGGTGTATTCTCAATGGATGGCATTATTGCAAATTTAGAAGGTATATGCGACTTAGCTGATAAATATAATGCACTTGTTATGGTCGATGACAGCCACGCGGTGGGATTTGTAGGGAAAACGGGAAGAGGAACTCATGAATACAGAAATGTAGTGGGCAGAGTAGATATTATTACCGGAACATTAGGAAAAGCCTTAGGCGGTGCCAGCGGCGGCTACACCAGTGGCAGGAAGGAAATAATAGATTTATTGAGACAGCGTTCAAGACCCTATTTGTTTTCAAATACATTAGCACCGGCTATTGCCGGAGCATCTCTCAAGGTTCTTGAAATGCTGATGGAAGACAATAAATATAAAGCTAAATTAGACGAAAATACAAAATATTTTAGACAAGAAATCCAAAAAATCGGTTTGGAAATCATAGAAGGCGAGCACCCAATAGTGCCCATAATGCTTGGAGACGCGGTGTTATCACAAAAAATGGCTGAAAGGCTGTTGGAAAAAGGCGTTTATGTGGTAGGATTCTACTTCCCGGTTGTACCAAAGGGAAAAGCAAGAATAAGAACTCAAATATCCGCAGC
>JAQVRY010000028.1:6206-16952 GCA_028700795.1 Tissierellia bacterium
AAGCTTTTATTTTAATAGAATAAAATAACTTGAAGAAATAAAATTATAATTGTATAATAGCATGAATGTGAAAGTTTAAATTTTTATTAATAGGCACATGAAACAAAAATCATAAATCTATTACAATTTCTACAACTTACGGAAGAATTATTTGTATAATGTAAAAAATGCATGTTAATTAATTGTGAAAATGGCATGATAAAAAGGAATGGATAATAAACGATAAAACAATTTTCTACATTTCTCGGGAAATAATCCTAAAATGTGAGTTGATTTTATAAAAAGGGGACGAAATGAGCGATATAGTGTTGAAAGAAGTAAAAAAGACAAGTATAGGCGGTCAGGCACTTATAGAAGGAATCATGATGAAGGGACCTTCAAAAACAGCAACAGCTGTAAGAAAACCTGACGGAGAAATAGAAATAAGAGAAAGCAATATAAACCCGATTTTTAAACATAAATTTTTTAAATTACCAATAATAAGAGGAAGTTTTGTGCTTATAGATGCACTGGTAAGCGGTGTTAAGGAATTAATGTATTCAGCAGAATTCTATGGTGAAGATTTTGAAGAAGATGCTGTTGACAAGTTTTTGAAGAAGGTTTTTAAGGAAAAGGCAGACACGGCAATTATTTATGCTTCAGTAATAATAGCTTTAGTCTTTTCGGTTGTAATATTTATATTAGGACCGACTTTTTTGACGAACTTGTTAAAAAATCTTATTAAGAGTTCACTTCTTCTTAACTTAGTGGAAGGTATTATAAGAGTTTTGTTGTTTGTAGGATATGTCTATATGGTTTCTAAACTTGAAGATATAAAAAGGGTATTTATGTATCACGGGGCTGAACATAAAACCATATACTGCTATGAATACGGGGAAGAGTTAACGGTTGAAAATGTTCGTAAATACTCAACACTTCATCCTCGCTGCGGAACAAGTTTTTTGATTAATGTATTGCTGATAAGCATTATTGTATTTTCTTTTTTCGGATGGCCTAATCCATTTGTTAGACTTGTGATAAGACTTGCAATGCTTCCGGTTATTGCAGGGCTTTCCTATGAATTAAACAGATATGTGGGAAGAAGCTCAAGTGATAGCATTTTTACAAAAATAATTACTTATCCGGGATTTTTGATTCAGAAGATTACCACCAAAGAGCCTGATGATAAAATGATGGAAGTTGCAATAGCAGCAATGAATAAAGTGATTCCCCAAGGTGGAGAAGATGATAGATGGTAACAATCGAAAAATTGTTAAAAGATGGTATTGATATAATAAAACAAAGGGAATTTAATTCTCCCAAGCTTGATGTTGAGCTTATTTTATGTTATCTTTTACAAAAAGACAGGATTTATCTTCACCTTAACAAAAAGGCAGAAGTCAGCCAAGACATTGAAGATAAGTTTTATATATTAGCTGCAAAGCGAAATGAAGGCTACCCTCTGCAATATATAACCAATTCACAGGAATTTATGGGCTTGGACTTTTATTTGCAGGAAGGTGTTTTGATACCGAGACCTGATACTGAAACATTAGTTGAAACAGTAATAAATATGGTAAAAGAAAAGTATAATAATCAAAAGATTAAAATACTTGATTTGGGAACAGGCAGTGGAGCCATTGCAATAAGCCTTGCATATTATTTAAAAAACGCATTTGTTACCGCAATAGATATAAGCGATATTGCTGTTGAAACAACAAATATTAATATAAAAAAATACAATCTTAATAATATAAATGTTATGAAAGCAGACATTTTTGATTATATAACCAATGAAAAATTTCATATTGTTGTTTCAAATCCTCCATATATAGAAAGAGATTCGATTGATGCTCTTCAGAAAGAGGTTTCCGTTTATGAGCCAAAGTTAGCTTTGGATGGAGGATTGGACGGTTTGGAATATTACAGACGTATTGTGAGAGTATTTGCAGAACTACATGAAAAGAACGGAGCTTTAGGTGTGGAAATAGGATGTGGGCAAAAAAAATTAGTTGAAGAAATTTTCATGAATTCAAAATTGTTTAAAGAGCTAAAAACATATCAAGACCTATCCGGGAAGGATAGAGTTATATGCGGATTCTTGTAGCTGTGTTCGGCTTGTCATCCTGAGTGCAAGCGAAGGATCTCATAAAAATACTATGTCATTCTTCGGGCAAAGCCCTCAGAATGACAAAGAATCATATTTCGGATTCAGAGAGAGGAATGAAAAATAAAAATGTTAGAAAAATTAGAAGCATTAAAAGATAAATATATGGAATTAAGCGAGAAACTGTCTGATCCTGACACCTTAAGCGATTCACAGAAGCTGCAAAAGCTTATGAAAGAACAGGCACAACTTGAACCTGTTGTGCTTAAATATAATGAGTATATGGTAGTAAAAAACCAACTTGAAGAATCCAAGGAAATGCTGAAGGAAAAATTAGATGATGACTTTAAGGAAATGGTGAAGGAAGAAATTAAGGAACTATCTTCTAAAGAAGAAGAGCTGGGAAATGACATAAAAGTGTTGCTTTTGCCGACGGATCCAAACGATGATAAGGATGTAATTGTGGAAATAAGAGCAGGAGTGGGTGGTGATGAAGCCGGATTATTTGCAGGTGATTTACTTCGCATGTATTTGAGATATGCTGAAAGAAAAGGATGGAAAACTGAATTTATTTCAGTAAATGACCAAGGAATAGGTGGTTACAAGGAAGTAATTTTCTCTATTAAAGGAAAGGGTGCATACTCAAAACTTAAATATGAAAGCGGTGTTCACAGGGTACAGAGAGTTCCGGACACAGAATCCAGCGGCAGAATTCACACTTCATCGGCAACCGTGGCAGTGCTGCCGGAAGCAGATGATATTGATATAGAAATAAATCAAAATGATGTAAAGGTTGATGTTTTTCGCTCTTCAGGAAATGGAGGACAGTCCGTAAATACAACTGACTCTGCGGTAAGACTTACACATATACCGACCGGTATTGTTATTTCATGCCAAGATGAAAAATCTCAGCTTAAAAATAAGGATAAAGCTTTTAAGGTTTTAAAGGCGAGACTTTATGATAAATACCTGCAAGAGCAAAATGATGAAGTGGCTCAATCAAGAAAAAGTCAGGTAGGCTCTGGAGACAGAAGCGAAAGAATTAGAACTTATAACTTCCCTCAAAGCAGGGTGAGCGACCACAGGATAGGTCTTACTTTGTATAAGCTTGATGCATTTCTTGACGGAGATATAACCGAAATGCTTGAAGCTTTAGTTACAAACGACCAAGCGGAGAAACTTAAAAATGAGAATTGACAAATTTCTAAAAAACGCACGCATAATTAAAAGAAGAACCGTTGCCAAAGAGGCATGCGAACAAGGAAGAGTTCTTATTAATGGTAAGACGGCTAAACCCGGCACGGAAGTTGAAATCGGTGATGAAATAGATATTATTTTTGGTGCAAAGCCGATGAAAATAAAAGCAGAAAAACTATTGGAACACACAGTCAAAGACGAATACAAGGAAATGTACAGCATAATAGATGTTTAGAATTTAATTTAGGGGGTATGATTTAATAGTAGGTATCAGATATCAAGGAGAAGCTGCACTTCTCTCATAAGATAAATTTATATTTAGAGGTGGTTACATGGAATTAAAAGGAAGCAAAACAGAACAAAATTTGATGACGGCATTTGCAGGCGAAGCTCAGGCTAATGTTAAGTACACATATTACCAAAGCCAAGCAAAAAAAGACGGTTATGTTCAAATCAGCAAATACTTTGAAGAAACAGCAAGAAACGAAAAAGAGCATGCTAAACTATGGTTCAAACTTCTTCATGACGGAATAGCTCACACAACCGTAAACTTACAGGATGCAGCCGATGGCGAACATTACGAATGGACAGAAATGTATGCAGAATTTGCAAAAGTGGCAAAAGAAGAAGGATTCAACAAAATAGCTTACTTATTTGAAGGTGTTGCAGAAATAGAAAAGAATCACGAAGAAAGATACTTAGCTTTGTTGAATAATATTGAATCAGCCAAAGTATTCAAAAGAGAAGGGGAAGTTGTTTGGCAGTGTGATAACTGTGGTCACATCCACGTTGGTGCTGAAGCCCCTAAGGTATGCCCTGTATGCGATCATCCTCAGGCGCATTTCCAAATATATACTAAGCCATATTAAAGTTAAAAAAATTGCCTTAACGGCAATTTTTTTTTGCTTAAAAGATGTTTAGAACAAGCATTAAGGAGCATATACTAAAAATATATCTTTAAAAAATATCAATTAAATGTTAGAATATACATAGTTGATAGGGAAAGGGTGAAATAATGGAATATCAATTGCAAATCAACCGCATGATGGAAGAATTGACAAAAAGTTTTAAAGGAACGTTGCTGAAAGATGAGCCGTTAAAAAACCATACTTATTTTAAAATTGGAGGTCCTGCAAGCCTATTTGCAGTGCCTGAAGACACAGAAGATTTAAAAACAGTTTTAAAGCTGATAAAGAAATATGAAATAGATTATTTTATTATAGGAAATGGAACAAATCTATTAGTTTCGGATGAAGGATTTAAAGGAATAATAGTGAAAATAGGGGAAAAATTCAATAAGCTTAATCGTGACGGAAATAAGGTGACAGCAGGAGCAGGAATACTTTTGTCCTCCTTGGCAAAGTATATTGCAAAGGAAAGCTTAGCTGGTTTTGAATTTGCCAGTGGAATACCCGGATATTTGGGAGGAGCAGTTCCCATAAATGCAGGAGCCTATGGCGGCGAAATGAAGGATATAGTAACAAAGGTAAAATGCATGGATATGGACGGGAAAATTCACGAATTTTCCAATAAAGAAATGAAATTTGCGTACAGACATTCAAAGCTGACAGATTCTGAGTACGTTGTTCTTGAAGCAGAGTTAGAATTAATTCCCGGAGTTGTTGAAGATATAATGGAGAAAATAAAGGAGCTTAATGAAAAAAGAACTTCGAAGCAGCCTTTGAATTTACCCAGTGCCGGAAGCACATTCAAGAGACCTTCAAATGGATATGCTTCCAAATTAATAGAAGATGCAGGGCTTAAAGGGCTCAAATACAGAGGAGCAATGGTTTCCGACAAGCACAGCGGTTTCATTGTAAGCCACGATAATGCAAACTGCGAAGATGTTTTGGAGCTTATGCGAATAGTAATAAGCGCTGTATATGACAAATATGGAATAAAATTAGAACCGGAAATAAAAATAGTAGGAACGAAGCTGTAGATGCCCTAACCCCATTTTTCAGAGTGTTTGTTCTGAAAAATGGATGGTAGGTCATTCGCAACGAAATCCCAATTTATGCGACGAAGGAGCAAATAAATTGGTGATTGAGACTGCGCGATGCCCTAACCCCATTTTTCAGAGTGTTTGTTCTGAAAAATGGATGGTAGGTCATTCGCAACGAAATCCCAATTTATGCGACGAAGGAGCAAATAAATTGGTGATTGAGACTGCGCGATGCCCTAACCTCATTTACATTGACATATCAAAAGAAAGTGGATTAAGTAAGGGAAGATGAAATTAAAAGCGGATTATCACATACACTCAACATATTCAAAAAATAGACACGGTAAGTCATCAATTGAAGAAATAGCAGAAAGAGCCTATGAGTTGGGACTGGAGGAAATAGCAATCACTGACCATGGTCCTGCTCACTATTTGTTTGGCATAAAAAGAAACTTAATAAGTGAAGCCAAAAATATTGTAGTTGAAACGAGAAAAAAATACCCGAATCTGAAAATATTATACGGAGTAGAAGCTAATATATTAGATTATAAGGGAACTACAGACATTGACAATGAAATATTGAAGCATTGTGATATAATTTTATGTGGCTTTCACTTGGCAGCTTTATTTTCAACGTCAAATGACTTCTGGAATTTTATAGTTAAAAATAAATTTGCTAAAAATAATAAAAACCTTTACGATGAAATGGTTGAAAAAAACACTCAGGCAATTATAAATGCCATGAATAAATATAAGATTGACATTTTAACACATCCGGGAGACAAAATACCGGTTAATATCGATAAGATTGCGCAAGCTGCAGAAAAAACAAATACTATGCTTGAAATAAACAACAGTCATGGACACTTAAACAAAGATGAAATTATAACAGCATCAAAATACAATGTACAATTCGTAATAAACAGCGATTCCCACATTAAAGACAATGTGGGGAGCTGCGACAATGCACTGAGAGCTACAGAGGAAGCGGGCATTGATTTAAAACGAATAATTAATTTATGTTAGAGTTGTGCGATGAAAGGATCAAACAAAAATATGCAACGAGACTGTGTGAGAGGAAAGTGAAGAATATGGAGTTTGTAATTATTACAGGTATGTCAGGTGCCGGAAAAAGCCAGGCAATTAGAGTTCTTGAAGATATAAATTATTATTGCATGGATAATCTTCCTCCTGCACTTCTTCCAAATTTTGCAGAGTTATGCAAAAGTTCATCGATGGATGTAAATAAGGTGGCAGTTGTTGCGGACATAAGAGGGGGAATCTTTTTTAAGGATTTGTTCAATAGTTTAAAAGAACTGAATAATAAGGGAATTGAGTATAGGATACTTTTTCTTGATGCATCTGATGATGACTTAATCAAAAGGTTTAAAGAACAAAGGAGACCTCATCCTTTGTCTGCAAACGGGACTATAATTGAAGGAATCTTGGAAGAAAGAAACAGATTGGAAGAAGTAAAAAGGAAGTCTGATTATATAATAGATACAACAAGCATGAAACTTGGAAGACTTAAGGAAGAGCTTTTAAATATTTTTGTTAAAGGCAGCATATCCTCCAATTTAAACATAACCATAGTATCATTTGGCTATAAATATGGTCTTCCTCAGGAATCAGACCTGGTTTTTGATGTAAGATTTTTACCTAATCCGTTTTATATAGATGAATTGAAAAACTCAACAGGCAACGATAAAAATGTTCAAGACTATGTAATGAGTTTTGAAACCACATCCATATTTTTAAAGAAACTTATGGATATGTTTAAATTTCTTCTTCCTTTGTATATTAAGGAGGGAAAATCAAACCTTGTAATATCTATTGGCTGTACCGGAGGCAAGCATCGCTCTGTTACCATATCAAATTATTTGGCATCCATGCTTACAGCTGAAAATTACAGAGTTTTATTAAATCACAGAGATGCGGGGAAACACTAATATGAAAATAGTAACATTCGGTGGAGGGACAGGTCTTTCTATATTGCTGAGAGGACTTAAAAATTACACCAAAGATATATCTGCGGTAGTGACCGTTGCAGATAACGGCGGCGGCTCGGGAGTTTTAAGAGAAGACTTAGGCATGCTGCCGCCTGGGGATATGAGAAACTGCATTATTGCACTTTCAGATATTGAGCCCATCATGATAAAATTGATGCAGCACCGTTTCAGCGAGGGATATTTAAAGGGGCAAAGCTTCGGAAATTTATTTATAGCTGCAATGTATGAAATATTCGGTAATTACGAACATGCTCTAAAGGAAATTGGAAGTATTTTCAGGCTTTCGGGAAAGGTTCTTCCCATGACACTGCAGGATGCACAATTAAAAGCATATCTTGATAATGGAGACTGCATATTAGGAGAAACATATATTCCTGAATATGTAAGCAAATCAAACACGAAAATAGATAAAATTTCATTGGTGCCTAATGTGTGCAGACCACTCGAGGAAACAATTGAGGATATAAAGGAAGCAGATATTATTGTATTAGGACCTGGAAGTTTGTATACCAGCGTAATGCCAAATATCTTAGTTGAAGGCATACCGTCACTTTTGACTGAAAGCAAAGCAACTGTATTCTATGTTTGCAACCTGATGACACAGCCTGGAGAAACAGATAATTACAATGTTTTAGACCATGTGAATGCAATAATAAAACACAGCACAAAATATATGATTGATTACGTAATCGTTAATGATGAAAAGATTTCCGAAGAGCTGATTGTAAATTACAAATACCAAGGTGCAAAACAGGTACTAATTGATGAAGAGCAAATAAAAGAACTTGAAGAAATGAATATAAAGGTTATATGCAGCAATTTTATTGATATAAGAAAAAACTATATAAGACATAATTCAGATAAAATAGGACAGCTATTGCTTAATTATGTTAATGAAAAAAATAAAAAGGAGTGTTTTTATGGAGGAATATAAAAGTATAGATTCAAATCAACTAAGCATTGCAGATGGTATGATTGACTGGGTAAGAGTTGTTGATAGAGATAATATGGTTTTGTATGCCAACAAAAAAATGCAGGAAGATCTGGGAGAAAATATAGTCGGGAAAAGATGCTACGATGCTTTATGCAGAGACAAACGATGTGAATACTGCATTTCAGGAATCACCTTGGAAGACGGCTCCATAATGCGAAAACAACAAAGCTTTGGAAATAAAACATATACAATTATTTCATCTCCTCTATATGGCAACGACGGTGAAATTAAAGGCTCCGTGGAGGTATTCAGGGATATAACCAATGAAGTACTGCTTTCAGATAAGATAAATGAGAAGAATAGAAAAATGAGCGAGGATATAAAATTCGCTAAAAATATGCAAAATAGAATGCTTCCTCCAAAAGGAATGTATAATGGGGTGAGTATTGATTATTTATACGAATCATCAGAATCATTAAGTGGGGATTATTTTGATGTATTTGAAATTGATGAGAATAATACAGGTATATATATTTGCGATGTTGTAGGACATGGTGTTACTGCATCACTCTTGACAATTTTCGTCAGGCAGTCTTTAAGAACAATTGCTAAGGGTAATACTAATTTGAATAAAATTATGAAAGAGCTGCATAAAACATTTCTGTCATTGAATTTAGACTATGATAAATATTTTTCTGTATTTTTTGGAATATATAATAAAGATTCATATGAATTTAAATATGTTAATGCAGGACATAACTCAGTACCGATTTTAATAAGTGATAATAATATAAAAACGCTTATGCTTAAGGGATATCCTATTGCAAATATATTCGATAAAGTTGATTACATTGTAGGGAAAGTTACATTAAAAGTCGGCGATAAAATACTCCTTTATACTGACGGCATAACAGAGGCAACAAATAGTGAAGGAATACAATTTGGTGTCGATAATCTGATAAATACAATAAAATTAAATGGAAACATACTAAAAAACATAGAGGCATCACTCAATAATTTTAGCACTGTCCATAAAGATGACTATGCAGTGCTGCTGGCAGAAATCATATAGTCATCCTAAGCGATAGCGAAGGATCTCCGCTTTGTCATCCTGAGCGATAGCGAAGGATCTCATCTTTGTCATCCTGAGCGATAGCGAAGGATCTCATCTTTGTCATCCTGAGCGATAGCGAAGGATCTCAGGTTTGAGATTCTTCACTGCGTTCATAATGACGATACGCGGGTTATTCATGACCACGGGGGTGGTTCTTGCTAAGACTATTTTTAGGAGGTAAGAATGGAGAATATTACTCTTGATTTACAAGGAAGTTTTATTAGTAAAGAAGAATTAGAAAAAATCAAACCGGAAATTATGGCAGCTCAGGAGACACTTTTAGACAGTAAAGGAGTCAGCTGTGAAATGACAGGCTGGCTTGACTATATGTACAGAATGGATAAAAACGAATACGAAGAAATTAAAACCGCTGCAAAATATATTAGAGAAAACTCTGAAGCCTTCATCATTTTAGGAATAGGAGGATCTTATTTAGGAGCAAAGGCTGCAATAGAAGCAATCAGGGGAGATTTTCACAATGAATTATTAAGCCCCCAAGTATATTACGCAGGACAGAATTTAAGCGGAGCATATTTGAAAAAGCTTATTCAGGTTGTTAAAGAAAAAAAGGCGTGCATTATCGTAATTTCAAAATCGGGAACAACCTTGGAAACAGCATTGTCGTTCAGGGTTTTTAGGGAGCTGATGGAGAAAAAGTACGGCGAAGAATCAAAAAAACGCATTTTTGTTGTAACAGACAAAGATAAAGGTGCTTTAAAGAGTATGTCTGACCTTAAGGGCTACAAAACATTTGTGGTTCCCGATGATATAGGAGGAAGATATTCCGTAATAACTCCTGTAGGACTCCTGCCAATGGCAGCCGCCGGTCTTGATATTGACAAATTCATTGAAGGCTTAAAGTCCGGAGCAAAGGAATATTCAGACAGAAACTTTGAAAGCAATATCTGCCTGCTTTATACAGCAGCAAGAAATATTTTAAACAGGCGAAATAAAGAAATTGAAATATTTGTGAACTATGAGCCTTCCTGCATATCAATTGCCGAATGGTGGAAGCAGCTATACGGTGAAAGCGAGGGAAAAGAAGGAAAGGGCATTTTCCCTGCGTCGCTTAACTTCACAACAGATCTTCATTCCATGGGACAATTTGTTCAAGAGGGAAGAGAAATACTTTTTGAAACAACCCTGATTATTGTAAACAGTGAGGATGATATGGAAGTTCCCTTTGACTCAAATGACTTTGATAAATTAAATTACATATCAGGAAAAACATTTAACTATATAAACTCAAAGGCATTTGAAGGAACATTCATGGCTCACAATGAAGGAAATGTACCGGGGATAATTATAAGAATCCCTAAAATGGATGAATTTTACCTTGCCAAGATTTTTTACTTTTTCATGATGAGCTGCGGCATAAGCGGGTATACTAATAATGTAGATCCTTTTACTCAGCCGGGAGTAGAAGCATACAAAAAGAATATGTTCAGGCTGCTTGAGAAG
>JAQVRY010000120.1 GCA_028700795.1 Tissierellia bacterium
AAAAGAAGGAGAAACTAATGAAAAAAATAATGATATTGGACGGCAACAGTCTGCTGTTCAGAGCATTTTACGCATTACCGCCTCTAAAAACAAAAAAAGGACAATATACAAATGCTGTATATGGTTTTTTGAGCATGTTGTATAAAATTATAGATACATATTCTCCTGAATATTTATGTGTTGCTTTTGACCCTGAAAAACCAACATTCAGACACGAAAAATATAAGGATTACAAAGCAAATCGTCAAAAAGCCCCAAATGAATTGGTTCAGCAGTTCCAGCTCATAAGGGATGTTCTTGATGTACATAATATTAAACGGGTAGAGGTTGAAGGATTTGAAGCAGATGACGTATCTGGAACATTTGCATGTGCAGCAAAGGAACAGGGAGCAGATGTATATTTGGTTACCAGCGACAAGGATTACCTGCAGCTTATAGATGAAAATGTAAAGGTTATTTTAACAAAAAAAGGTATTACAAATACAGTAGAAATGAATTTAAACTCCATGGGGGAAGAATATGGGCTGACACCTGAGCAGTTTGTGGATTTAAAGGCTCTTATGGGAGATTCCTCCGATAATATACCAGGTGTAAAAGGAGTAGGCGAAAAAACCGCCCTTAAGCTTATGCAGGAGTACAAAAGCTTAGACAATGTTTATGCAAACATTGACAATATCAAAGGTAAGCTTAAAGAAAAACTAGAAACAGATAAAATGCAGGCTTATATGAGTCAGACCTTGGCACGTATAATTACAGACATTCCAATTGAATTTAATATTGAGGAATACAAAATTAATAAGCCTGATATTAAAAAACTGTCTGAATTATATGACGAACTGGAATTCCGCCAGTTTAAAAAGCGTCTTGTGGAAGCAACACCTGCTGACGATAAGGGGCAAATATCATTGTTCGATACTGACATGGCTGAAACGGTTAAAAATATAGATATTATTTATATCGACTCAGAAAAAAAACTAATCGATATAATCAGAAAAATAAGTCACAAAGAACAAAAGGCAATAGTTAAATTTTTGCTTGACGGAGAAAGGGCGCTGTTAAGCAATGCACTTGCATTAGGTATTTCAGACGGTGAAAATATTTACTATATAGATTTTGAAAAAGCAGAAGAAAACAAAGTTCTTGAAAGCTTGAAAGTTATATTTGAAAGTAAAGAAATTGCAATTTGGGGACATAATTTAAAAAATGAAATAATTTATTTAATGAGAAACAATATTCAAATAAATAACATTCAATTTGATTCAGAAATAGGCAAGTACCTATTGAATCCTTCAGAAAGTTCCTATTCATTGGATAAAATTGCTTATGAATTTTTGAATATTGAAATTCCTTCCGAAAATCAAATTTTAGGCACGGGAGTTAAAAGAAAAACATTTAAGGGAATTGGTCTTG
Source organism: Tissierellia bacterium (assembly GCA_028700795.1). Lineage (GTDB taxonomy): Bacteria > Bacillota > Clostridia > Tissierellales > Sedimentibacteraceae > Sedimentibacter. Next base: position 1,411 of record JAQVRY010000120.1, read on the forward strand.
AGCAAAGAAAGGCATATATTTTTAATTACTTAAACACTGTAAATAAAGTGCAGAAGCAAATAACCAAAGAAATAGACGCTCTTAAGATGAACTCGCTTTATGAAGAAATAGAGCTTCCATTGATTGAGGTCTTGGCTTACATGGAATTTATAGGCTTTAAAGTGGATATAGGCGTTATTGATAAATTGGGAGTTCATTTTCAGAAAAAAATCACGGAGCTTGAAAAGGATATTTATGAACTTGCAGGTGAGAACTTCAACATCAATTCTCCAAAGCAGCTTTCTGTTATTTTATTTGAAAAATTAGGTCTTCCCATAATCAAGAAAACAAAGACAGGTATTTCAACGGATATTGAAGTCCTTGAAAGACTAAGCTCTGAGCATGCAATAGTTGGTAAGATTATTGAATACAGGTCAATGGTTAAATTAAATTCCACTTATGTGGAAGGATTAAAAAATGAAGTAAATAAGAATACGGGAAGGGTGCATTCAGTATTTAATCAAACTATCGCTTCTACAGGAAGGATATCAAGCACAGAGCCCAACCTTCAGAATATTCCCACCCGCACGGAAGAAGGAAGGGAGCTCAGAAAGGCATTTGTGTCGGAAGATGATTATATACTTTGCGATGCAGACTACTCCCAAATCGAGCTTAGAGTATTATCCCACTTGGCAGACGAGCAGAATCTAATAGATGCATTCAAGCAGGGGTTAGATATCCATGCAAAGACAGCTTCTCAAGTTTTCCATGTAAATTTATCCGATGTAACTCCCGAGATGAGAGGAAGAGCTAAAGCCGTAAACTTTGGAATCGTTTACGGTATAAGCGATTATGGTCTGAGCAGGGATTTAAAAATCCCAAGAAAAGAAGCAAAAAAGTATATAGATAATTACATGAAATATTATTCAAACATAGAAAAATACATGAAGGATATTGTAGAGCAGGGTAAGAGAGATGGATATGTAACCACATATTTTGGCAGGAGAAGATATATTCCCGAGCTTTCATCCCGTAATTTCAACATACGCTCCTTTGGAGAAAGAATTGCACTAAACACTCCCGTCCAAGGAACTGCTGCGGATATTATAAAGGCAGCCATGGTTGGTGTTTATAACAGGTTGAAAAATAATAATATGAAGTCAAGGCTTATACTGCAGGTTCATGACGAACTTATTATTGAAGCTTACAAAGATGAACTTGAAGAAGTAAAGACAATACTTACAGAAGAAATGGAAAATGTGATTGTTGATTTTAAGGTTAGTTTAAAGTCTGATATTAATATAGGCGGTAGTTGGTATGAAGCAAAATAGACCTAAGGTCATAGTAATTACCGGAAGTATAGGAACCGGAAAATCTACCGCAGTTGATATTATTAAGGAGTTAGGGTTTACGGTTCTTGATTCGGATAAAATTGTTCATGAAGGGTACAATATCGGAAGTGAACTGTATTACAAAATAATAGCTCATTTTGGTGAAAAGATACTAAAGGGAGATAAGATAGACAGGCATAAGCTTGGGAATATCGTTTTCAATAATGAAGAAAAACTGCATGCACTCAATAAATTAGTTCACGGATATGTTTATAATAAATTAAAAGAAGGCATTGAAAAAAGTATAGAAAAGGTAATATTTCTTGACATTCCTTTAATATTGGAAACTAAAGACATACATGAGCCCATATACGATGAAATATGGCTGATATATGTTTCTGAGGAAACTCAAAGAAAAAGACTTACAGAAAGAGCCATCAGCGAAAATAAAAATCCTGAAGATGTATTAAAAATTATAGATAAACAAATATCTATTGAAGAAAAAGTATTTATGGTCGATGAAGTAATAAATAACGAAAGCACTATTGAAGAGCTTAAGGAAAATATAATAGCTCTCCTTGAAATAAAAGGTATGGAGTGGTGAGATGGCTAGGAGAAAAAGAGTGTACAGCAAGAGAAGAAGAATTAATTACGGGCGAATTGCGCTTTTAATTACATTGCTTGTTATTCTCATATTGCTTATTGTTAAAGTTTTTAGTAAAAACAGGTATATTTTAAAGATTGAAGAAGCATTGGAGCAGGAAATAACTCAAATGTCAGGCTCAATCAGCGCTGTTTCCAAAATTGATGCAACCATTTATGAAAATAAGGGAATTAGATATACTAATCAGCACGATGATTTAAAAAGACTCATGACCTTCGACGGAAGTCTGTCAAAAGACATGGACAAGGCCGGAGACGTGAAAACTTTACTTGAAAATATGCTTATCTCCGAAAAAACAGAAGTTATAGCTGAGCTGCCTGCAAATGAAAAAGGATATTATTGGATAGAAGCTGATATTTTTACAAAAGACAAAGTTCTTATTTTCAGTGTAGAAAATGAATACAACTTTGATTTGTATTATGATATAGAAAATGAGACTGTATATGTAAAAGAAAAATACTTCGATGAATTCAGCAAAAAATACAACAAAACAAAGTTCCAAGGTTACCAAGCCACCGACGAATTCATAAACATTTTAGAAAGCATTCCAGGAATTCCGGGGACGGACCTTGAAATTCCAGAGAATGACCAAAGCAATGCAGAGACCGGACAAGACACTTCCGTGACGCAAATACCGGAGACTGGCCAATGAACAAAATAATTCAATACACAAAGCGAATCTTTTCCGGCGATAACATCGGTTATCTGATGATTTTTGCAGCGGGATGCTTGTGGGGCACAATAGGATTGTTTGTTAATTTGTTGAGCAGCGTCGGTGCAGACACCTCATTAACAGCATTCATGAGATTGTT
>JAQVRY010000029.1:0-11148 GCA_028700795.1 Tissierellia bacterium
GGTACATTTATAAAAGATAAATATAGTTTATAGGAATTCCGGGGAACTCCGGGGACGGCAGGTTGGACTCCGGGGACGGACATTGAAATTCCAAATGAATCTAATATCAAAAAAGAAAATGAGCATTGAATGTGTTTTCACTTCAATGCTCATTTTTAGTTATACGGTTTGGCACCAATAAAGTAGGTGACGCTATAATAAGTGTCGGTGCAATTATGCGGTTCTAATGAACGAGGTAATAAGATTATTAAAGTCACAATCAGAAAATTTTAATGAAACTAAAATAACAGATGAACAAGTACAGCAAAAACTTTCCTTTAATTATTGTTAATTCAATGGTAAAATACAGTTAGTACATTTGAAATTTTTTTATGTAAAACTGAAGGTGATATTATTTCAGATTCACAAATTACTAAAAGGGCATTAGCGGATTCCATGAAAAATTTGATGGGAAAATTATCTATGAAGAAAATCAGCATAATTGATATAGTTGAAGGCTGCAATATGAACAGACAAAGCTTTTACTATCATTTTAAGGACAAGTATGATTTAGTCAATTGGATTTATTATACGGAGTTCATTGTTACAATTAAGGACTTATCAATGTCTTCGTGGGAAATTTTAGAGAAGGTTTGCGACTATTTTTATGAAAATAAGACCTTTTACAGGAATGCTTTTGAAGTGAAGGGACAAAATTCATTTTCTGAATATTTCAATGAGGTGCTGCATTCTATTTTGGCTGTTCATTTAGAAGATGTATTTAAAAATAAAAAGAATGTAACCTTTTACGCTACATTCTATGCTGATGCTATAAGTGTTGCAATAAAAAGGTGGCTTATGGAAGGAACCAAAATATCTTCTAAGGAATTTGTGGATTTAATAAAGAATGCCATATATGGCGTTGCAAAATACTTAATGGAAGAAGATTAATCTGTAGATTTTAATATTTCCTTTAGTGAATTTGTACGTATATTGTATTCTGTTTTATTTTCAAGTTCGTTAAAGTTTACTTGACCGATGCTGTTAATGCTTAGAAAACATGCTTTATCGGAAATGATTTTATTAACACGATCTATATCTTCATAGAAATCCAATATAAAAACAGGAGAATTATTGTATCTTGAATCAAAAATATAATCATCAGCATCAATTGTAGTTTCGTGACTGTAATTTTGTTTTCCTATCATAACACCAAAATTTGAGTTCATGGAAAGTATTTTATCTGAAATCACACCATTTGTTATATATGAATAAGTATTGCAATCATAATAAAAACATCCGCCATACAGGCATTTGTATTTTTTTAATAATTCTATATTTGACATATGTTCATCAAGGTCATCTAAATCTATTAAAAGGCAAAAATTTGAGATATTACTTATTTCTTTTGCATATTCTTCATTAATTATTTCCGGATTTAGAGTTACTATAAATGCACAATCACCATTATTCTTTATAATTGAAGACAAATCAATTAAGATATTATTTTTGTTTATTAAAATTATATAACTGTAAATTCCGAAGTTTTTTCCTTGATTAATTAAATCTGAGATTTCTTCTTCAGCAAGATGATTAACATTTTTTTCTCTAAAATCCAGGACTAAAACCCATGGAATTTTGTAGCCTCGGGTTTTTTCATTTTCTCTTATGATCTTGGCTCCGTAGGTAAAGCTGTTGTAGCCCATGTTGATTCCAAAGTTCGTAAGTGTGTCATGATTTATATTTTTAACTGCATTTTCAATTATTGTATAATAAGAACTATCTTCATTATTAAGCATTTTGTGAGCTAAATTAAAGAAGGATTTTTGAAAGCGTCCGGAGGCAAAATACTCACCTAAGTCAAGCAAATTTCTTACACCCCTTTTAGGATTATCCTGAATGTAACGAATGCCGTTTTCTACTGCAATTTTAATTATTGTATGTGTTAATTTATAATTATCCATATTATAACTCCAATTACCTATCTAAATACCCATAATAATGATACAACACTAGGACTTGTCTTATATATAGACAAATTCAAATAATGTCATAAAAACAGACATTTCTTGTATAATGTCGTAATTTTTGACAATTGAATTTTTTGTCTAATGTAAAAACGGTATATTTGAAATATAGTGTAATAAGAGGTTGGATTAAAGGAGGTAATTATTTTGACTGATAGAAGTATGTTTGAAAATTTGCAGTCTTATGGATTGAAAAAGGCTCTTGCATATTTAGATGCCGACCCTGATAATAATATTCCAAAAATTTTGGATTGGGTAAAAAAGTTTGACAAAGACGGCATAGTAGAAAGGCAAATGAGCGTAATTGAACCTGTATTGAAAGATAAGAACAACAATTGGCATAAACTTGCTAAAAGTTTATACACTGACATTGATCCTGGAGTTAGGAGAAGGTTATTTGAAAACTTTCTTATCAATGCAACAATTTTAGGTGGAAAGCGTCAAAGAAATGCCAGGGCAGAAAATAACTGCAATGTACCCTGGGCTATATTAATGGACCCTACATCTGCCTGTAACCTGCATTGTACCGGGTGTTGGGCTGCCGATTACGGGAACAATATGAATATGAGTTATGACACATTAGATAGCATAGTTGAGCAAGGCAAGGAATTAGGAACTTATATGTACATTTATTCAGGCGGTGAGCCTTTGGTTCGTAAAGATGACATTATCAAGCTTTGTGAAAAGCATGATGATTGTGCATTCTTAGCATTTACAAATGCCACACTTATTGATGAAAAGTTTGCTGATGAGATGCTTCGCGTGAAAAACTTTGTACCTGCAATAAGTGTTGAAGGATTTGAGGAAGCAACCGATTCAAGAAGAGGCGAAGGAACTTATAAAGCAGTAATAAAGGCAATGGAAATCCTTAAGGATAAAAAACTTCCATTTGGTATTTCTTGTTGCTACACAAGTGCAAACGCAGAAGTAATAGGAAGTGAAGAATACTTTGATGATATGATTGCAAAAGGAGCTAAATTTGCGTGGTTCTTCACATATATGCCTGTTGGAAATGATTCAGCTCCAGAACTATTGGCAAGAGCCGACCAACGTAAATATATGTATCATCAAATAAGAAAATTCAGATCTACAAAACCTATATTTACTATGGATTTTTGGAATGACGGTGAATATGTAAACGGCTGTATAGCCGGGGGAAGAAACTATTTACACATTAATGCTAACGGTGATATTGAGCCATGTGCTTTCATACATTATTCAGATTCAAATATTCATGAAAATACATTGCTTGAAGCATATAAAAAACCATTGTTCATGCAATATAGAGAAAATCAACCATTTAATGAAAATCACTTGCGTCCATGTCCTTTGTTGGATAATCCAGGACGTTTAACCAGTATGATAGATGATTCAGGAGCTAAATCCACAGATATGAAGGATCCGGAAGATGTTCGTGATTTAAGTGCTAAATGTTATGATGTTGCAAAGAAGTGGGCTCCGGTTGCAGATGAATTGTGGGTAGAAAAACATGGATGCAACGCATGCAGCTCCAATAGTAATTCTGCAAAGTAAATAAGACAGAACATAATAAAAATTAAAGACTGAATAAAACTTTTCTTTCCAACCCTTATATTATTATAATGGTTTTACAACAAGAACCTCCGCATAGTGTCGAAGGTTTTTGTTGTTTCATCAAAAGGACTTTACCGTTTAAGGATAAGTGTTGAAAAAGATGTAACTATAAGTTAGTATATAATAAACAATTAATTGCAGATTTCGATATAATAAAAATATATGGAGGAAATAATGGAATTTGATTTGTTAATAATGAAAAGAAGGTCTATAAGAAAGTTTAAAGATGAAAAGCTATCTAAAGAACAAATCCAAGAATTAGTGAATGCTGGATTGTTAGCTCCTACATCAAAGAATAATAAGGCAGTTGAACTTATTGTAGTTGATGATATGGATACTATTAATAAGTTAAAAGATTGCAGAAACATGGGAACGGTTGGGCTACAAAGTGCATCTTGTGCAATTGTAGTTATTGGTGACAGTGAAAAAAGTGATGTGTGGGTAGAAGATGCATCAATTTCAGCTTCCTATATGCAATTAAGAGCTGAAGACCTTGGATTAGGGTCGGTTTGGATACAAATGAGAAACAGAGTAAGTGAGATAGAAAGCTCCGAAAATGAAGTTAGAAAAGTTTTAAACATACCTGAAAAGTATGGAGTTCTTTGTATATTAGCCATTGGCTATAAGGACGAAAACATAGAACCTTATAAAAAAGATGATGTAGATGAATCAAGGGTACATTTTGGAAAGTATGACAGTTATTTATGTAATGAAAATGTCAAATACAGGTGAAAGATATGAATTTGAAAGATTTTGATAATTATATATTAGGAATCGAAGAAGAAGCAACTGTTTCAAAGATTAATAAAATACCAAATGTTTATTTTACGGAATTTAATGACATCAAAAATGTCTTAAAAAAACGAAGCAGGAATTCTCATAAGGGAACATATGGCAAAGTTGGATTTGTATCCGGCTCAAAGGGGATGGCAGGAGCTTGCATATTAAACCTTAATTCAGCTCTTAGGTGCGGCAGCGGACTTGTTAAGGCATTTATACCTGATGATATTTATTCTGTTGTAGAATCTATGTCATTAGAAGCTATAACATGTACCTATGATGTTAATGAAATCTCTTATGAAAAGCTTCAAGAAGAAATCATTGATTATTCTGATGTTGTGGCAACTGGTTCGGGCTGTACAAATATAGCTGATTATATTAATGTTTTAGATTATTTATTGAAACACAGTGCACAGCCCTTGGTTATAGATGCTGAGGGTATAAATCAACTTAATTTAGATAATTTAAAAAGTCATAAGCATCCTGTTGTATTGACACCTCATTATGGGGAAATGGCTAAATTAATTAATAAAGATATAGATTGCATAAAGACTGATATTATTGAAAAATCTATGGACTTTTCATTGGAATACAATGTCTATCTAATTCTGAAAGGTGCCAGGACTATTATTGCATGTCCGGATGGTCATGTATATATCAATACTACCGGAAATCCCGGAATGGCAACAGCCGGCAGCGGAGATGTATTGACTGGGGCAGTTGCTTCACTTATAGGTCAAGGGATTACTATCGAAAATGCATTGAAGGCGGCAGTGTATTTACATGGCTTAGCCGGCGATATAGGAGCCGAATATGTTGGTGAAAATTCATTAACGGCAGGAGATATTATAAAGTATCTTCCCAATGCATTAAAAATAGTTCCCTGACTTTATCAGCAGTTTGGCCTCCAACCTATTATTGAATATGGAATTGTAAATTCCACTATGCCGGTTGAGTAAGGTGCAATATCGTATTGTTGATAATATATTGTAATTCCTTCAGGTGATAAATAAAAACTGTCTTCATTAAAATTTTTAATAATCAATGACTTGTAATCATCAAAATATATGTTCTGTCGCCTTTGTATTTCTTCTGCCTGCCTTATCGCTTCATCAATTAAAAGTCGTCTGTAGTCTGTACCCGGTCTGAAAAAACTGTTAAGCTGCAGGCGGGTTCCACGACATAATTCCCAAGTGTTCGAAGCTCTTACAGTGCTGCCATGTGCTCCTCCCGTAAATTCATACTTGTCAAAATATACGCTAAAAAAACAGTTTTCATTATAAGTTATGGAATATTCCATATAAGCCTCATAGCCCAAAAACGGATAATTATTTTTTTGTGAGTCGTAATATCCTTTAATTGCTTGTTTAAATAAATGTTTGGCGTACCTTTTATAATCATTGACTTCCATAATAATTTGAGCATTTATTCTGTATTCTGCCTGCGGGTTATTTAAACTTATTTGTGGATATACAATTGTCAGTTTCAACATTTCTTTATTGTTATAGCTAAATGTTTTTTCGTATTCATGCATACCTATGTCTGCATTATAGCAATGATTATTCATTTCATAAACCTCCTTGAAGTATAATATGATTTATAAACTTGAAAGTTCATATTAAAAGATGTGTGTCTTGGGTTTGTATCTTTTATTGCAAAAGAAGATTATTTTTTGTATAATGAAATATAATGTATGAGCAAGAAATACTTTACGACAAGGGTGGAATTTATGACTTTAAGAATTATTGCAGGAAGAGCAAACACCGGGAAATCATCATATATTTATGATGAAATTAAAACACATGCTAAAGAAATAAAAGAGAATTTGATATTGATTGTTCCTGAGCTCATGACATATCAAGCTGAAAGTGATATTATTGAGAGATTTGACTTGCCGGGTATTATGAATGTGGAAATTTTAAGCTTTAAGAGACTTGAAAGTAAGGTGCTTGAAGAAGTTGGAGGCCTGAAGGTTCAGGATATCAGCGTTTTCGGAAAAATCATGCTTCTTAAGCAAATATTTGAAGAAAATAAGGACAAACTTAAAATTTATGGGAATTCATACAAGCAAAGCGGATTCTTAAAAGAATTTGAAGAATTGACAGCTGAATTCAAACAAAACTTAGTTGATAGCCAATCATTGAAAAAAGCAGCCCAAGATGTGACAGATGAGATTTTAATGCGAAAATTATCTGATATTGAATTGATTTATTCTGAATTCAATGAAAGAACCAATAACAAATATTTTGATGAAGAAGACAAAACTAATTTGTTCATTTCTTTGATTAAGGAATCAGTATATATTAAAAACTCTAAAATATGGATTGACGGGTTTGAAAGTTTTAATCACCAAAGACTTAATCTAATAAAAAATCTTTGTGATTATTCAAGGTCTGTAACAATTTCTTTGAATATTGATTCTTCTTATTTTGATGAGTTAGAGGATAAGGACGATTTTGAAGCATTTAGTATTATTTATGGTACATACATTACACTAAAAAATTTAGATAATGATATAGAAATAATATCCGTAAAGGATAACAAGTCATCTTCTTTAGAAATAAAAGCTATCGAAAAAAACATATTTTCCTTGAACACGGAAGAATATGAAAATGATACAGAAAATATTACTATATTCTCTTCTTTAAATCCATATACGGAAACACAAAAAACAGCAGCTAAAATAATATCTCTTGTACGAGACGAAGGTTTTAGATGGAGAGATATAAAGGTTGCAGTCGGGAATATGGATACCTATGAAACAGATATTAAAAGAATATTTGCTCAATATGAAATACCATACTTCTTAGATGTAAAAAGAGATATTTTAAACAATCCATTAACCAAGTATATTCTTTCTATCCTCGATATTTTCATTTGGAAATTTAAACATGACAATGTTTTTGAGTACTTAAAAACAGGGTTTTCTCCTTTAAGCATTAACCAAGTGCATAATTTGGAGAATTATGTGCTGCAATATGGCATTGAGGGAGAAAAATGGTTTAGGGAATTTAAGCCTTTTGATAGGGATGAAGAAGAAACAACAAAAAAGTACAACATGGAAGAATACAGGAAATTATTTACTGATGATTTTGAAGTTGAAAGAAAGGGGATTAATAAACTTAAAACTACCAATGAAATTACAAAACTTATATTTAATTATTTAGAGAAACACAATGTAAAAGAAAAGATGGAGAAGGCTGTCAAAGGATTTAATGCAATGCATAAATTCGAAGAAGCCAGTGAATATTCTCAATGTTGGAACTATGTTATGGAAATTTTTGAGCAGCTATTGTTGGTTGGGCGAGACACTGAAATTTCTGTGAAAGACTATAGAAAAATGTTGGAAGCAGGCCTTGGCGAAGTTGAGGTTAGCATAATTCCACCTGCCATAGATAAGGTTGAAGTAGGAGAAATTGACAGGATTGCCGTTACAAAGCCAAAGGCATTGTTTATAATAGGTGGAAATGACAGCAATTTGGATTCCAAAAATACGGAAAAAGGTTTACTGTTAAATGAAGAAAGAGAACTTCTCCTTGAAAATGATGTTAAGCTCACAAAAGGAGCAGATTATGACATATTTAAAGAAAAACATATGCTTTACAAGTTGTTTTCAAGTCCTACCAATAGATTTTACATAAGTTATCCTCTTGGCTTGGCAACAGGGGAAAGTTTGCAGCCATCATTGTACATTGATATATTGAAAAAGATTTTTATTAATGTTAAGGAAGGCTCAGAGTTAAGTATTGCCGATGAATTAGAATTGGTTTCAAATTATAGTGGAACATATGATTATTTTGTGGAAAATATGAGGAATTATATTGATGGTTATGAAATGGACAACCTTTGGAAGGATGTTTATTCATGGTATGAAAAAGAGGACAAAGAGAATTTTGATATAATTAATAAGGCTTTAAAATATAAGAACTCAATGAATACTTTGGAACCTGAGATTATAAAAAATATTTACGAAAACAATATGACAATGACAGTTTCAAAATTAGAAAGCTATGCTGAGTGCCAGTTTAAATATTTTATGGCAAATGTGTTGAAACCAAGGGAAAGAGCTATTCAAAAAATAGAATTTTATGATTTAGGCAATATATATCACTCCGTTGTAGAAAGATTTATAAATAAATTAAATGAGGAATACATAGACATTAGCTTGTTGGAAAGAGATGTGGCAGAAGAGGAAGCTGCAATAATAACAAACGAGGTTTTAAAGGAACAGGAAGATAAGGTAACAGCTATTGAAGCAAATCACAGAAACAAATATATGAAGGAAAAAATAAAAAGGGTTATGAAAAGAACATGCTGGACAATTGTACGGCAACTAAATTCAAGTGACTTTAGACCAAGGTATACGGAGCTTCAAATTGATTTGGTGGACAGCAATGATGAAAAGGCCAAAAAAGGAGTTTTTTTACCGCCTATCGAAATACCGGTGGAAACAGATAAGATTAAGGAAGTGTTAAAGCTAAGAGGAAAAATAGACAGAGTAGATGTTTTTGAAAATAACGATATATTATATATAAGTATTATTGATTACAAATCTTCTCCCAATGATATTGACTTGGAAGATGCTTCAGAAGGTATCCAGGTTCAATTGATTGTGTATTTAAAAGCTTTAATTGACAAGGGAGAAGAATTATTTGGGAAAAAACCTCATATCGGTGGTATATTTTATTATTATATAAATGATCCTATCTATAGAGATGACAATAAATCAAAGGAGCCGGAAGAAGAAATATTCAAAAGCTTGAAGCTTAAGGGCTTTGTATTAAAAGACAAAGAAGTTGTGCAATTTTTGGATAAAAATATTGGTAATACCTCAAGTATTATACCTGTAGCTATAAAAAATAACGGGGAGTTTTATGATAGCAGAACTAAAGCATTAACGGAAGAAGCATTTAATAATTTAATTGATATGGTTTATGAAAAGTGTTCGGATATGACAAAAAGTATTTTAGAAGGAAATATCAATATTGACCCTTACAAGAAATCCGACGGAAAAACACCCTGCACATATTGCGAATATATTAGTATTTGCCAGTTTGATAGCTCATTGGGAAATAAATTCCGATTAATCGGAAAAAACCATCCGGATTTTGAGCAGACACTCCAGGTTGTAGAGACAGAAACAGTGAAAGGGGAGACGTAATGAATTGGACTGATGAACAACAGCGTATAATTGAGCTAAAAAACTCCAATCTATTGGTTTCTGCAGCAGCCGGCTCAGGAAAAACTGCTGTAATGGTGGAAAGAATAATTACTCTCATAAAAAACGGCGAAGACATAGACAGATTTTTGGTAGTGACATTTACCAAGGCAGCAGCAGCCGGTATGAAGAAAAAAATCCAAAGCTCATTGGTAAAAGCCTATCAAGGCAAGAAGGGAAATGTAAAGCATTTAAGGAAACAATTATCCCTGCTAAACAGGTCTATGATTACTACTATTGACTCTTTTTGCATGGATGTTGTGAAGAAAAATTTCCATTTGGTTGATGTTGACCCTAATTTCAGGGTTGGTGACAACAGCGAATTAAGTATACTTTTGCAGGAGTCAATAGATGAAGCATTAGAAGAGGAATATGGAAATATTAATGAAAACGAAAATTTCAGAAAATTGGTTGAAGGATTTACCGGTAACAGAGGTGATGACGAGCTTAGTGATATAATTCAATCTATATACAAGTTTATTCTAAGCTTCCCCGACCCTTTTGCATGGCTTTCAGAAAGTGTTGAAAAGCTTCATATAACAGGAGAGGAATTAAAAAATTCAAAGTGGTTTGATGAAATTAAAAGTCATATTATGCTATTGTTGGACGGCTCAAAGGGTTATATCAATATGGCAATTGAAATATGCAATGAGCCTCACGGACCGGCACTTTATTTGGATACTTTAAAAAAGGATATGGACCTGGTTGAAAACCTTGAGCATCTTATAGAAACTGATACGGAAGAATTTATGAGAGCTTTAAAGGATTTTAAAGCACCGAGAGCTGCTTCTTTTAAAGAGGAGGATAATCCGAATGTAGATATTGAAAAGCAAATTGAAGTTAGTGGTTCAAAAAACAATAACAATTTGAGAGCAAAATACAAAGGTATTATCTCTTCAATAAAGAAATTACTGCCCTATGATTTGGACTATGATAAATATGCATTGGAAATTAACGAAATGCATGGCTCAATTGCCACATTAAGAGATTTAATTATAAAGATAGATAAAATATATAAAGAAAAAAAGAATGAAAGCTCCATAGCTGATTTTAATGATTTAGAGCATTTTGCTTTAAATATATTAAGAAGCATCAATGAGACAGGGGAATTTAAACCTTCAGAAACAGCTGAATATTACAGGAAAAAATATAATTATATATTCATAGATGAATATCAAGATTCAAACAGTTTACAGGAAGCAATCATTGAGCAAATCAAAAGAGACAACAATTTGTTCATGGTAGGCGATGTTAAGCAGAGCATATACAGATTCAGATTGGCAGACCCAAGTATTTTCAACAATAAATATTCAACCTATGCTGAAGACAGCAATGAGATAAGTAAGGATACAGTAAACAGAAAAATTGATTTAAATAAGAATTTCAGAAGCAGGGATGAAATTTTAAAAGCTGTTAATTTTGTGTTCAAAAATATTATGTCAAAGGAATTAGGAGAAGTAGAATACGATGAAAAGGCAGCATTAAATACAGGAACAGAGTTTTCCGTTAATACTCCTGTTGAGCTTCATATTATTCATAAGAATGCTTCTT
>JAQVRY010000029.1:11248-16723 GCA_028700795.1 Tissierellia bacterium
GTAAGGCTTATGTCAATCCATAAGTCCAAGGGGTTGGAGTTTCCCGTAGTTATTCTTTGCGGACTTAACAAACAGTTTAATTTACAGGATGCAAGAAATAAAATATTGATGCATAAGGAGCACGGTATTGCTCCAAAGTTTGTAAATGTTAATGAAAGAACAGAAAAAGAGACACTGGCAAGAACTGCAATTAAACTGAAGATAAAAAAAGAGAATATTTCAGAAGAAATGAGAGTTTTGTATGTAGCAATGACAAGAGCCATAGACAGGCTGATTGTGGCAGGAACAGTAAGTAATTTAGAGCAAAAACAAAGAAATTGGAGAAGAGGGCATTCCAAGTATTCTGTATACAAAGGTCTATCTTATATGGATTGGATTTGCAGCTGTTTGTTTGAGAAAATAAACTATGAATATTTTAATGAAATAATTAAGAGCGGTCAGTGGAAGAATTGGAATTTGAAAATGATTACACGGTCTGAGCTAAGTTTAAATGCAAGTGATGACCTCAATTTAAAAGAAAGCAAAATTGCAGCTATGAATGATTTTAAATATCAGGAAAACAGCCCACGGTACGAAGAAATAGGCAGGAGGTTAAGCTTTAAATATCCACATATGACTTCCGTAAATGTACCTGCAAAGCTATCTGTAACAGAGCTTAAGAACTTGGAAAATAAGGAATTTTCAAAACTAAGATATAGAATTCCAACCCTGATTGATATATTTAAATACAATGAAACAGACAATAAATTTATATTGGATAAGGAAATTACAGGTGCAGAAGTAGGAACGCTGCTTCACCTTGTAATGGAGCACCTTGATTTGAAAGGTGATTTGAAAAAATCAGGCATAATTAACACAATAAAACAAATGGAAGACAAGAAACTTCTTACAGAAGCTGAAGCAAAAATAGCTGTTAGCACATATGCAGAAAAAATCGAAGAATTTTTCCAAAGCAAGGTCGGCAAAAGGATTTTAAATTCTTCATCGGTTTACAGGGAAGCACCGTTTGTATTCAGAAAGAAAGCTATTGATGTATTAGAAAGCCTAAACGAAGAAGACTTAATTCTTGTGCAAGGTATAATTGATTGTTATTTCATAGAGGATGGAGAAGCAGTAATTGTTGACTATAAAACGGATAAAATTGACGAAACAAAAAATATTGCAGCTCAAATCAATAAACTGAAAGAAGAATACTATGACCAAGTATCTTTATACAAGGAAGCAGTAGAAAAAATAACCGGTATAAATGTTAAGGAATGCTATTTATACTTGTTCTCAATGGGTAGAGAAGAAGTCATAATTCTCTCATCACTAATTGACTGATTACTCATTTTGTGCTAAACTTATCATAAATAAAGGTAACGGAGGCAGCAATGGAACATTTAGAAATTATGAAATATGTTGACCATACTTTATTAAAAGCTTATGCAACCTGGGAAGAAATTCGTATTTTGGGTGAAGAAGCAATTAAGTACAATACCGCATCAGTATGTGTTCCACCAAATTATGTAAAAAGACTCCATGATACTTATGGTGAAAAATTAAACATTTGCACAGTTGTAGGATTTCCTTTGGGATATTCAACTACCGAAGCAAAGATTGAAGAATGTGTACAAGCTCTTAAAGATGGTGTTAATGAAATTGATATGGTAATAAACATATCTGATGTAAAAAACAAAGATTATAAGAGTGTAGAGGATGAAATCCGTAAAATTAAAGAAATTGTAGGCGAACATATTTTAAAGGTAATAGTTGAAACATGTTATTTGACAGAAGTAGAAAAAATTGAAATGTGTCATGCAGTGACTAATGCCGGTGCTGATTATATCAAGACATCAACAGGCTTTGGTACAGGTGGTGCAACTTTAGAGGATGTACAACTATTCAAAAAATATATTGGAAATAATGTTAGAATTAAAGCTTCCGGGGGTATAAGAACTCTAAAGGATATGGAAGCTTTTATTGACGCAGGTTGTTCCAGATTAGGAACCAGTTCTGCCATTAAATTGATAAATAACGCTTAGCGTTTATTTATAAAATTAATAAATAAAATGGAGGAATTAATATCATGAAATTATGGAGAAAGTTGGTCATTGTTGCACTTGTGTTCATTATGATTTTTGCTTTTTCAGCATGTGCTAACAATCAACCGGAAACTCCGGAAGAACCGGAAGCTCCGGAAGCACCAGAAACACCAGAAACACCGGAAGAACCTGAAAAGCCGGAAGATAATGTTTTTGAATTAGCGTTAATCACTGACGTTGGAACAATTGACGACAAATCATTCAACCAAGGTGCTTGGGAAGGCGTAGAAGCTTACGCTAAAGAAAATAATATTACATATAAATATTATCAACCATCTGAGCAATCAGACACTGCTTATATTGACTCAATAGCTTTAGCAGTTAAAGCAGGAGCTAAGGTTATAGTATGCCCCGGATTCTTGTTTGAAGTTCCAATTCATACAGTTCAAACTGAGTATCCTGATGTAAAATTTGTAATACTTGACGGAGCACCTCATGCAGGTGACTATAACATTGAAATAGCAGATAATACATACTCTATATTCTATGCTGAAGAAGAAGCAGGTTTCTTAGCAGGATACAGTATAGTAAAAGAAGGCTATACTAAGTTAGGATTTATGGGTGGAATGGCAGTTCCTGCCGTTGTTCGTTTCGGTTATGGATATGTTCAAGGCGCTGAATATGCAGCACATGAAATGGGCTTAACAGATCCTGTTCAAATTAAATACACATATGTTGGAAACTTTAATGCTTCTCCTGAAAACCAAGCAAAAGCTTCTTCATGGTACAATGAAGGAACTGAAGTTATATTTGCTTGTGGTGGAGCTGTAGGTAACTCAGTTATGAAAGCAGCAGAAGCAGCTGATACAAAAGTAATCGGTGTTGACGTTGACCAATCAGCAGAATCTGAAACTGTTATAACTTCATCAATGAAGAACCTTTCAAAATCAGTATATGATGCTTTAGGAGCATACTACGCAGGAAGCTTCCCTGGAGGAACTTCAGTTTCTTTGGATGCAACTGTTGAAGGCGTACAATTGCCAATGGAAAACTCAAGATTTGAAACTTTCGCACAGGCTGATTATGATGCTATCTATGAAAAAATAGTTGCTAAACAAATAGAAATTATGAATGATGCAGCAGTTGTTGAAGATGCAGGAAAACCTGCCGAAGAAGTAACAGCAGCAGATATTCCTGTAAGCAAAGTTCAAGTAGAAGTAATTAAATAGTATATTGTTATAAGGTTGCTTTCAGGCGTTTGTCTTTAAGCAACCTAATATTTGTGGACACCCCTCTTACCCTCATAGGTAATCCCTATCGCGGAGGTGTGTCCCCTTTCCTTATAATTATATGTTTGGGCGGTGGTTAGATGGAGTACGTTATTGAAATGAACAATATTACCAAAGTATTTGGTAACTTTAAAGCTCTTGATGATGTAACCTTTAAAGTAAAAAAGGGTGAAGTTCATGCGCTTTTGGGAGAAAACGGTGCCGGCAAATCTACTTTGATGAGTGTTTTATTTGGTTTATATCAAGCAGAAAAAGGCAGTATAAAAATCAACGAAAAGTCTGTTAAAATTAATAACCCTAATGATGCAAGCAGTTTAAAAATAGGTATGGTTCACCAGCATTTTAAATTAGTTCATAATTTTACAGTGCTTGAAAGTATTATTTTAGGCAGAGAAACCGTAAATATGGGCATTTTAAAGAAAGATGATGCAAGAAAAAAGGTAATAGACCTTAGTAAACGTTATAAATTAAGAATCGACCCGGATGCATATATTTCGGATATAACAGTTGGAATGCAGCAAAGAGTTGAAATACTTAAAATGCTGTATTCAGACAGTGAGATATTAATTTTTGATGAGCCTACGGCTGTTTTGACTCCACAGGAAATTGAAGAATTAATGAAAATAATGAAGGAATTAGTAAACGAAGGAAAATCAATTGTTTTCATCTCCCATAAATTAAATGAAATAAAAGAAGCAGCTGATCGATGCACAGTATTACGAAAAGGAAAGTATATAGGAACTGTAGATGTTGCAACAACAACCAAGGAACAAATGTCAGAAATGATGGTGGGACGCAAAATAAATTTTAACATAGATAAAAATGATATTGAAACAGGTGAAGCGATTCTTGAAGTTAAGAATTTGACTGTCATAGCAAAGAATTCAAAGAAAAATTTGGTTAATAATGTTTCTTTTGAAGTAAAAGCGGGCGAAATTCTTTGTATAGCAGGTATTGACGGCAACGGACAGTCCGAGCTGGTATATGGAATAACAGGACTCATACCAATTAATGAAGGACAAGTATTGCTTAAGGGCAAAGATATTACTAAAGAATCAGTCAGAAAAAAAAGTTTAGACGGAATGTCGCATATACCTGAAGACAGGCATAAGCACGGGGTAATTTTGGATTTTGACCTTAAACAAAATGCTGTTTTGCAGACTTACTTTGAACCGAGATTTCAAAAAAATGGATTTATAAAATTCAATGCAGTAAAAGAATACGCTAAAAAATTAATAAAGCAATATGATATAAGAAGTCCAAGAGATGAAGATTCAACAGTTAGAAATATGTCAGGCGGAAATCAGCAAAAACTTATAGTTGCAAGAGAGATTGATAAAGATCCTAATATTGTAATAGCTGTTCAACCTACAAGAGGACTTGATATCGGAGCTACCGAATACATTCATAAGCAGTTAATAGCTCAAAGAGACCAAGGAAAGGCAGTACTTTTAGTATCCTTGGAGCTTGATGAGGTAATGGATGTAAGCGATAGAATCTTGGTAATATATGAGGGAGAAATTGTAGGTGATTTAGCTCCTAAAGAAATTACTGTTGAAGAATTAGGTCTATATATGGCTGGATCAAAAAGGAGTGATAAATATGAGAAGAATTAAACTGTTGCAGTATGAAGGGTTTACCAGTTTTTTATCTTCATTGATGGCTATTGTTGCAGGGCTCCTTGTTGGTCTGATAATATTATTAATAAGTAATGCAGAGGATGCTTTTCCTGCTTTTATTACAATTTTAAAAGGAGGTTTTTTAGACGGCACAAGAGGCATGGCTCAAGTAATTTATTTTGCCATACCCATTATTATGACCGGCTTATCTGTAGGCTTTGCTTTTAAAACTGGTTTGTTCAACATAGGAGCTTCAGGACAATTTACGTTAGGTGCCTTTGTTGCAATTTATATAGGAATTAAATGGAGCTTTGTTCCTGAACAAATACATTGGCTTGTTGCATTGTTGGGAGCAATGGCTGCAGGAGCTGTATGGGGCTCCGGTCCCGGTATCCTTAAAGCATTTTTCAATGTTAATGAAGTTATAACATCCATAATGATGAATTATATAGGCATGTACTTAGTTAATATGTCAATAGTAAAAACAGTGTACGATTCATTAAAAAATCAAACAAAACCTGTTTTAAAGAGTGCCATTTTGCC
>JAQVRY010000030.1 GCA_028700795.1 Tissierellia bacterium
CAGGCGAATAATCAACCAATTCATTTTTCATTATTACATCTGTATACCACCTGCTGAAGTCTTCTTCCATAGGTGTAATTTCTTTTACAAATTCTTTTTCTTTCTTAGCCATTCTTTCTCCTCTCATACATAAAAACCGCCTCTTAACAAAGAGGCGGATATCCGCGGTACCACTCTAATTGCTGTTTATTAATCAACAGCGCTCATTTATATAAGGGATTACCCTTTGAGTTGTTACCCTCAAATACTCCAAGGCGGGTTCAAAATACATGGGGCCAAAAATCTTCCACCACCGATTTTCTCTCTATTGACCGTGTAAATTTACTATTCCTCTTCAACGTAATTATTAATTTGTATATATAATATTAAAATTTATCATTTTTGTCAACAGCTTTCAAACATTTTTTGCAAAAAGATAAGTGCTCGCGTTACTGTTCACATATAAAATAATAAGAGACACCAACTCGTCATTCTGAGGGCTTTAGCCCGAAAGATGCCCTAACCCTATTTTTCAGAGTCTTTTTTCTGAAAAATAGCGGTAGGTCATTCGCAACGATTATGATTTACCCAATTTCTTTGACCGGAGGGAGAAAGAAATTGTAGGTAATTCAAACGCAACGAGTTCCGAATTTATGCGACGATAGGAGCTGATAAATTCGTGAACGGAGACTGCGCTTCCAAATATATGCGACGCAAGGAGCAAATATATTTGTGAATGAGACTGCGTAATCTCAGGTTTTAAAAGATAGGATCCTTCGCTTTGCTCAGGATGACACCCATTGGTTGTGAACTGTAACGTGCTCGCTGCACTAAAGATTACAAGTTGATTGGAAGTAAATAGTAACTTTTTATATTAATAGAAGATTTCTCAAAAGCTGTCTTGAAATTCCATCCTTCTGACTGTATAATAAATATGTATTTACATAAAAAAGAGGAGGAAAATTTGATGAAAAAAGTATTAAGTTTAGTTTTGGTTGTATTACTGATTCTAAGCAGCTTCAGCTTTGCTTTTGCAGAAGATGCAGAAATTACTAAAATTACTATTATTCACACTAATGATACCCATGCAAGGTTAGTTGAAGACAGCTACAACGGAATTATGGGATTTGCGAAAATTGCAACTTTAGTTAAAGAAGCTAAAGCAGCAAATCCTAACACATTGGTTCTTGATGCAGGCGATACTCTTCATGGTATGCCTATAGTTAATATCTCAAAAGGGGAAAATGCTATTAAGGTATTGGAAGCTGTAGGGTATAACTATATGACATTAGGAAACCATGATTTTAACTATGGCAAAGAAAGATTATTTGAATTAAGAGATATGTCCCAAGTTGGAATGATTAGTGCAAATATTGTTGATGAAAATGGCGAATATGTTTTTACACCATTTGTTATTGAAGAAGTTGGCGGAGTGAAAGTTGGTATCTACGGTCTTTCTACACCGGAAACAACAATTCTTACAAATCCTAAAAATGTAGTAGGACTAACATTCAAGGATCCTATAGAAGTATCTAAGGAAATTGTTAAAGAACTTGAAGATAAGACTGATGTTATAATTGCATTGGCACATTTAGGACTTGATGAAAGTTCGTCTGTAACATCTAAAGCTTTAGCAGAAGCTGTAGATGGCATTGATATTATAGTTGACGGACACAGCCATACAAAATTAGAAGCCGGTCAATTGGAAAACAATACATTGATTGTACAAACAGAAAATTATGATAAAAATTTAGGTTATGTTGATATAGAAGTTCAAAACAGCGAAGTAGTTAATAAAACTGCAAGACTGCTTACAACTGAAGCTGCTGCATCTGCAATTGCAGACCCTGATTTGGAAAAAATGATAACAGATATTAATACTGCTAACGAAGAAGTGTTTAATCAGGTTATAGCAAAGACTGACATATACTTAGACGGTGTTAGAGAAAATGTAAGAACTAAGGAAACAAATCTTGGAAACCTTTCAGCTGATGCAGCAAGAGCTGCTACAGGTGCTGATATTGCATTTGTAAACGGCGGAGGTATAAGAGAAGACATACCTATAGGTGATATTACAAATGGCAAAATAGCTGCTATATTCCCATTTGGAAATACGATTGAAGTGAAAAAAATTACAGGTGCTGACCTGAAAGCAATGCTCGAATGGTCAGTAAGCGATTTTCCTGCTGCTAAGGGCGCCTTCTTACAAGTAAGCGGACTTGAGTTTGCATTTGACCCTGCTCAGCCGGTAGATTCCAAGGTTGTTGAAATAACAGTAGGCGGAGAAGCATTTGATGAAACAAAAGAATACACAGTTGCAATAAATGACTTTATGTCAGTTGGCGGAGACGGTTATGAAATGCTGGCAAAATATGATGTTCTTACTATATACGGCACATATGAAGAAATAATTCAAAACTACCTTGTAACCAATGGAACGGCAGGCAGTGAAGTTTCAGGAAGAATTAAAGTGATAGAAACAGTTGTTGAAGAACCTGCTCCTGTTGAACCTGCACCAGTTGAGCCAGCACCGGTTGAGCCAGCACCGGTTGAACCAGCACCGGTTGAACCAGCTCCAGCAGAGCCAGTAGCTGAAGAAGTAACTTACATAGTTATACCGGGAGACGTTTTATGGAAAATAGCAGAACAATATAATTTAACTTATCAGGAATTAGCTGAATACAATAATATTGCGAATCCTCATTTAATTTTCCCTGATCAAGTATTAAAGGTACCAGCTAAATAATTGGTGAACGAGACTGTGAGATAAAAAATTTGAAGACTTCGTTATATATTAACAAAGTCTTCTTTTTATTTAGCATCTTTTAGGGTAATAACAGTCAATTCAGGCGTTGCCATAAAACGCATGGGTATTTGAGATGTTCCCAAACCTACATTGACATATATTTTCGTCTGCCTGTAATTGTGAACCTCATACATCCCTCTTACATATTTTTGTGCCAAGGGCGGAGTGTAATTAATAAGTGGCAGGTTTATTTGTCCTCCGTGACTGTGACCGGTTAAGAACAAATCTGCGTCATATTCTAGAAAATATTCCGCTACATCCGGCTCATGACTTAGTATTATGTTGAAATAATCTTCATCCAAAGAGCTGACTATGGCTTCTTTGTCTAATGTACCAAAAATTGAATCATCCATCCCTATTATATTAATATTGTATGCTTCAATCTTAGCATTTTCATTTAAAAGTAATAGAAACCCGCTGTTTTCCATAATTTGCTTGTAGGCTCTTTCTGCACCGCCGCCATAATCATGGTTGCCAAATACGGCATACTTCCCTAAAGGTGCATTTATTTCGTTTAAAACTTCCCATATTTCATGTAAGTTTTCTTTATTATCGTATTCATTGTATTCATCTATCAAATCTCCTGTAAAAAATACAATATGCGGGTTTTGATTATTTATTTTATTAACTGCTTTTTTCAAATTTTCTACATCAAAAAATTCAGATATATGGGTATCTGAAAATTGTATTATTTTTATATTGTCATTTTCATCATTTATATAATTACTGTATATATTTTCATATTTAATGGTTAATAAAGCCGGTTCAATTTCTCTTGCATATGTATAAATAATAATTGAAGCTAAAATTAAAAGACCTATTAGTTTCGAAAATAATTTCACTTAATTACTCCTAAAATCGGTTATGGTATCTAAGTATACCAAATTTTTGCAAAAAAATATAGCGAAACTTAGTTATTAATAATCTTTTAATAAGTTAGTTTCACTATTAAATGCTATCCAATTCTTGTCTCTTTATCATCACAAATATAAAATTCAACATTATTTGTTAGAATATCTATATAATTAAATGACACAATCCTTTTATGATCCTTTTTTTCAACGAAGACTGTAAATATTGAAGGATAAGTGTCTACAATTACTCCTTCACTGAATTGAGACCTGCTTTTACCTTTTTTCATCTTAAATTTTACCTTTTTCCCAATACAGTCTTCAACTGCTCCTTTAACCCTTGTAACAGAACTTGCGGGCAAATAATCACCTTCTATACTAAATATTATGAAAAACGGAAAATACCATTTATTTGTTAATATCATTTCCATTAACGTAAAAATTATGTGTTTTATCTTTAAATTGCTGGTATAATTGACTTGCAAAAAATATTTATATATTATATTATTATAAATGCGGTAAAAAAAGAAAAGGATGTGAAGTAATGGACGAGGTCCCTAAGGTCGAATCTATTTTAACTGAACTCTCTATTACTAATTATAATTCAATTTAGTAATAGAGAAATCTATTATTAAATTGAGGTGAAAAATGCTTGATGTATTTAAATCAATTGAAGACACCCTGTTCAAGTTAGAAGAAATTGAAGATGGTGCATGGATTAACTTGGTTAATCCTACAAATGAGGAGTTGAGCTTTATTGAAAGTAAGCTGTCCATTGAAGGAGACCTTCTAAGAGCAGCTTTGGACGATGAGGAAAGTGCTCGTTTAGAAACAGAAGAAGATCAGGTTTTAATATTGGTGGATACACCGTATATTGAAAAAGAAGATGAGCATATTATTTATGAAACGCTGCCTCTTGGAATTATAATTACTGACAAAAATATAATAACCGTATGTTTGAAAAATTCAATCGTACTTGATCAATTTGTGAAAAACAGCATTCGCACTTTTTACACATATAAGAAATATCGCTTTTTATATCAGATACTATATAAGAATGCCCAAAGATATTTGCTATATTTAAGACAAATTGACAAAATGAGCAATTATGTTGAAGAGCAGCTGCATCAATCAATGAGAAACAAGGAGCTTATACAGCTCTTGGATTTATCGAAGTCATTGGTATATATTAATACTTCTCTTAAAGGAAACCAAATAGTATTAGAAAAAATCCTTAGAATCAATATTATAAAAAAATATACCGAGGATGAGGATTTGCTGGAAGATGTAATTATAGAAAATAAGCAGGCCATTGAGATGGCTACAATTTACAGTGGAATTTTAAGTGGTACTATGGATGCATTTGCATCTCTTATATCAAATAATTTAAATATTGTCATGAAGCTGTTGACATCCATAACTATTTTAATGGCTATACCTACCATGTTTGCAAGCTTTTACGGAATGAATGTAATTAATATCCCCTTTGCAAATTCGCCTTTTGGCTTCTGGATAGTAATTGGCATTTCAATATTAATATCAGTTTTTGTAGGATTTATTCTTGCAAAAAGAGATTTGTTTTAATGAATAACACCCGTTTCTCATCAGCTTCACACCAGAGAACGGGTGTTATTCACTCATATATTCGATTTCTGTTTTCGGGGGAACCACCTCTTTCTTAGTTAATCTTTGTTTCATTTAATATATACCCAATAAATTATATTTTAATCATAAAAAAACATAAAATAATAATTAATCGTATTTTTCGTTGTTTTAAAAAAAAATATGTTATATAATGTTGAAAAACTTTGAGAGATGGCTATGATGAAATTAAACTCATACGGAAAAATTAATTTATTTTTAGATATTAATGGAAGACTTCAAAACGGTTATCATATAATAAAGACTGTTCTGCAGTCTATAAATATTTATGATGAAATTACTCTTACTCCTATTAATGATAATAAAATTATTATTGAATGCTCTGATTTATCTATACCAATTAATGAAAAAAATACTTGTTATAAAGCGGCATTGATATTAAAGAAGGCTTATGGTATAAATTCAGGCATACTTATACATATAAATAAAAAGATTCCTGCAGGAGCGGGTATGGCAGGAGGCAGTTCGAATGCAGCTGCAGTAATAAAGGGCTTAAATGTAATGTGGAAGCTTAATTTGTCGAAAGAAGAAATGAGCGGTTTTGGAGCACAAATTGGTGCTGATGTGCCATTTTGTTTAGTAGGAGGTACTTGTCTTGGAGAACAAATCGGTGACAAGGTTACTGAATTAAATGACTTCATGTGGAATAATATACTATTAGTGAAGCCCGAATTTTCAATTTCAACTGAATTTGTTTATCAAAACCTTGATCCTGATTACTATAATTCCTATGATTCAAGCGACATACTTAAACATATATCATTATATAATCACATAAAAGCTGCAAGGTGTGTTTCAAATACATTGGAAAGAGTTGTGGAAAAATTTTATCCGGAAATTAAAGAAATTAAGAAATTAATGGTTGACAATGGTGCAATTTCTTCCATAATGACCGGTTCAGGCTCTGCTGTATTTGCTCTTTTTAAAGACAATGATTCCCTAAATAAGACATACCAAATTGCTAAAGAAATCTATCCTTCTACGCTTAAGTCGAAGACATGTAAGTATGGAGTTAAATTTATAGATTAATAGACTTGTAATTGGGTATCAACTAATCATAAGGAGATTACTATGAAAAAAATACTAATCATTATTTTATCTACAGTATTGATAGCCGGATGTACAAATAACTCAGCTGATATTCCGGAAAATGAGATACAGGAAACTATCGATGAAACTCAAGAAACTAATAATGAAACTCGAGATACAAAAGAACCTGTAATAGCACCGGATTTTGAACTGAGCTCAATGGACGGCTCGACAATTAAATTAAGTGAAACTAGAGATAAAAATGTACTTATAAACTTTTGGTATACAGGATGTGGGTTTTGTGTAATAGAAATGCCTGATTTACAAAAACTACAGGAGACCTATCCGGATGACCTTTTATTACTGGCAATCAACGTGGGTGAGAGCAAGGAAGTAATTGAAGATTTTATGGATGAAAATAACCTGAATTTTACAGTTTTATTAGATGAGGATATGCTTGTTGCTTACGATTACGGCATTCGTTCCTTTCCCACAACTATTGCAATAAACAAAAAAGGTGAAGTGGTCAGCGGTTATATTGGCATGCTCACTTATGAGCAGATGGAACAGCTGTATGGATTTTTTGAGTAAACTTTGGCAAAAGACATTTCATGTGTCACAATTATAATAGTCATTCCGGATAGTACAACAGCCTCTTCCCTATGAAGTTTTCTTTCAAGGATAGGTGTTAATGTGTTCAATATATGATTTGTCAATAGTTATTTTTGCTTCTTTTATATTTTTAATCAGTAATGGTAGAATTTCATTTACATCTCCTACTATTCCATAATTAGCCACCTTAAATATAGGTGCCTCCGAGTCTGCATTTATTGCTATGATAGTTTCAATGTCAGCTAGCCCTGCAAGATGTTGAATTGCTCCTGATATACCACAGGCTATATAGACTTTAGGGGCTACTGTTTTTCCTGTTTGTCCTACCTGCTGACTATATGGCATCCACCCAATATCAACAACTGGTCTGGACGAGCCAAGTACTCCTCCCAATTCATCCGCTAATTCCTTAGCAAGCTGAATATTCTTTGCACTTCCAATACCTCTTCCCACACTTACAATTATTTCTGCATCAGATAAGCTTAATCCTTCAGAGTTATCTATATTTCTGATTAATTTTACAAATCCTTCTACAGGCGGCTTGTGTATCTTGGTGATTTTTCCTTTTCTATTATAGTCAGGCTTAAGGGGTTTAAAAACTTTAGGTCGAACTGTTGCCATTTGAGGGCGATTATTAGGGCATATTATTTCTGCCATTAAATTTCCTCCAAAAGCAGGTCTTGTCTGTACTAAAAGCTTAGACTCTTTGTCAATATTTAACCCTGTACAGTCAGCAGTAAGCCCTGTTTTTAGTGTTGAAGATATATGAGGAGATAAGGAACGACCCTTTGAAGTTGCTCCCACCAAAACTATTTCCGGCTTATATTTATTTACAAGGTCTATTATTACTTCTCCATAAATATGATCATTGAAATCATTCAGCCACTCTTCATCCATCAGCAATACTTCATCTGCACCATAGGCAATCAGCTCATGGCAAAGTTCATTAACTCTGTGTCCCAATAAAATGGCCGTAACTTTAGTTTTAAGAACATCTGATAGTTCTTTTGCTTTTCCTAAAAGCTCCAAAGAAACCGATTTTAATTTACCATATCTTTGTTCTGCAAATACCCATATTCCTTTATATTTACTTAAGTCAACACTTTCAATTTTATCTCTTTCAAAATTGATTGCATTAAATTTACAGACTTCAACACATGAGCCGCATAAAGTACAATTCTCTTTAATAACCGCAACCTTATCAACTATTTCAATAGCTCCAAAAGGGCATGCACCAATGCACCTTTTGCAGCCTATACATTTATTCTTAATAATATTAATACTTGCCATTAGTTCACATCCGTTCTTAAGTTCAACAATATTTCCGATAATTTCTGTGCCTTTTCTTCGGAAGTACCTTCAATCATTTCATTATTCACATTATGAACAGGCACAAATGTCTTTCTAACCTGTGTTGGTGAACCCTTAAGACCTGCCCTATTCTCATCAGCATTAATTTCTTCAAATGTTACAATTTCTATTTCTGCTTTCTTGGCTGTTTTCATACTTTTAATTGAGGGAAGTCTTGGCATATTAATTTCTTTTACAACAGTAATCAGTGCCGGCAACAAAACTGAAATTTCTTCATATCCGTCATCCGTAATTTTTAGGCAAGACATTTTATTATGTTTAATCTCTAAAATTTTACTTATATCGGTAGCATAAGCTATACCCAATGTATTTGCCAGGCTTGGCCCCACTTGAGCCGTATCGCCATCTGTTGCCTGTTTACCGCAGATAATTAAATCATATTCCCCTATTTTTTCAATACCTTTACTAAGTGCATAGGATGTAGCCAAAGTATCAGCGCCTGCAAATTTACGGTCGGTCATTAAAATCCCTTTATCAACTCTCAGCGATATTGCTTCTCTAAGCATCTCTGTTGCATCAGGAATACCCATACTTAAGCCATAAACAAAAGAACCAGTTTTTTCTTTAATGCGAACAGCCTCTTCTATGGCATATAAATCAAAAGGATTTATAATTGCCTCCACATTTTCTCTTATTATGGTATTGGTTATTGGGTCCATTTTTACTTCATTGGTCCCCGGAACCTGCTTAATACAAATAATAATTTTCATTTTTCATCCTCCTCAAATTCGAATATAGTACCTCTGTTTAAAATTTGAGCAGAGTCAAATATTTTCTTTAACTTTCTCATTTCATTTATTTCTTCTTTATTGTACATTTTCTTAAGAAAGGGCACCTTTAACTTGCCAACTCCGTGCTCTGCAGATACAGCACCTCCCATGGCAGCTACTTTTTCTGCCCAAATAAGAAAAAGTTCTTTCCCCTTTTCATATTCATCCATATTCTGAGGAATTATGTTTACATGAAGGTGATTGTTGCCGATATGTCCAAAAATAACAGCATTTAGGTTGTTTTCTTCAATACCTTCATTATACATCTTCATAGCATCTTTTAATTTATTATCCGGAACTGACATATCCGTACCTAATTTAGTAATTCTGTTATCTGTTTTTTTAATACTATCAATTTGCATGTTTACGCATTCAGGACATGCGTGTCTGAAATCGTGAAGTTTTTCAAGATTAATAGTATTATATGCTACCCAAGTATTATCTTCATCTCCGCTTAGCGCATTGATAATATCGCCAAGTTTTTCAATTTCTGCCCATACTTCGTCATTTGAATCACTTTCTATTTCAATATACACTGCTGTATGATAGCTGTCCTTGAATTCTTGTATGTTTGAAAATGCAGAGTTAGTTGCTTGCTGATTTTTAAGCATATTAAGTGCATTATGAGAGAAAAACTCAATAGCTGAAGGATTTAGCTGCAAATCTATATTATCAATAATTATTTCATGTCTTAGAGCTCTTACCAAATCAACAGCACTATCCTCATCCGGCATAAATATTGTTACTCCCCAATTAACCTCTTGGGTTTTGTTTAGCTCAATTTCAATTTCGCTTATAATTCCTAAGGTGCCGTCAGAGCCTATAAATAAATCAATCATATCCATTCCCGGCATATTGAAATAACCTGAAGTATTTTTCTTTACATCAGGCATTTTATATTTTGGAAGTTCTCCTTTTATAACTCGTCCACTTTCAGTTATAAGGCTAAATATATTATCATCAGCAATAAACTGTCCTCTTTTAATACTTAGTACATCTCCGTCTGCCAAAACAATCCTTAATCCTGTAATGTGGTCTCGAGCTGAACCATACCTGTAACTTTTAGCGCCGGAAGCATTGCAGGAAGCTATACCCCCCATTGATGCAGATGTTTCAGTAGGATCTGTTGAATAAAACCACTGAGCTTTTTCCATATAGTTTATTGCATTTATTGATTTATCATCCCATTCATGTACAATAAATGATTTGTTTGCTAAATACTTTCTCAATTCAGATAAGAGCACTCCCGGCTGGACTGTAAGAAAAAACCTGTCTGCTTTCTCATCATATCTTGCACCTGTAACTTTATTCATTTTACTTAAGTTTATTATATGTCCGTTATGTGGAACAGCAGACGCAGCAAGGCCTGTCCTTGCACCTTGAGTGGTAATTTGAATATTTTTTTCAAACATTTCCTTAACAGAAGAAATTATTTCAGCTTCTGACTTTGGAAAGACTATACTTTCAGCATTTCCAACCTGTCTTGATTCATCTCTTAAATATTCGCCGTATATTTTTGCAAATTCGTTTTCGTCCATATTCTACCTCACTACTGGGAACATTCCTTCTTCGGTAACGGTGCCACGGTAACGGTGCCAGGCAGTGACCATGGAATTTCAAGGTCCGTCCCCGGAATTCCCCAAGGTCCGTCCCCGGAATTCCTACATTAGTTCTTTCATACTATTTATAACATAATCAATATCTTCTTTTGATACTCCTATATGTGTTACAAAGCGATATTCATTAGATTCAATTCCATTTATTTTAATATTTCTTTCGTATAGTTTTTCAATAAGAAAACTTTCCTTTATTACATCTTCTCCCATTTGAAAAAATACCATGTCAATGTCAAGCCTGTCTTTCATTACCTTTACACCAGGAAGTTTTGAAAGTTCTTCGGCTAAATACTTTGCATTATTGTGGTCTTCTACAAGTCTGTCAGTCATTTTTTCCAATGCTATAATTCCTGCAGCAGCCAATATTCCTATTTGCCTCATACCGCCGCCCATGAGCTTTCTATACTTTCTTGCTCTGCCAATAAATTCCTTGCTTCCTGCAACCATTGAACCTGCAGGTGCTGCTAATCCCTTTGACAAACAAAACATTACAGAATCACAGCATGCTGCTATTTCCTTTACATCTATCCCCAATGATAATGCAGCATTAAAAATTCTTGCCCCATCCATGTGAACTGGAATTGAATGACTTTCTGCAATTTCCTTTATTTCTTTCAATATATTCAGTGGAACTACCGCTCCGCATCCATGAGCATTTTCAACACATATAAGGCCTGTTTCCGGTTCATGAATATCATCCGGTCTAATGGCATTTAAAACGTCTTTAGGAGACATTACTCCATTAACTGTTTCTATTGTTCTTAGCTGCACTCCTGCTATAAGAGCCGATGCTCCTACTTCATGTAGTACAATATGATTGTTTTTTCCTACTATTACTTCTTGTGCCCTTTTAGTATGTGTAAGTAGTGCTAATTGATTTCCAAATGTACCGCTGGGTACGAACAACGCCGCTTCTTTACCTACTTTTTCAGCAGCAAGCTTTTCCAATTTATTAACCGTTGGGTCATCTTGGTAAACATCATCTCCCACTTCTGCATATGCAATAGCCTGTCTCATTTCATCAGTAGGCATTGTAACAGTATCGCTTCTTAAGTCTATAAATTTCATTCTATCACCCTCTTTTTTAATTTTAATAATGTATAGGGACACACCTCTGCTGTAGGGATAGTCTCTGCTGGCACGAGGAATGTCCCTAAATTTACAGCTGCAACATCTTACATGCTTTTATTACATGGTCTGCCAATACGGCAGTTGTAACCGAGCCCACCCCTGCAGGCACGGGAGTTATAAATGCAGCTTTTTCAATGCAGTCCTCCGTGTTGACATCTCCGGTAATATTTCCTTCATCATCAGCATTGATTCCAACATCTATTACAGTTGAATTTTAATAGGCTATAATTATATTATAACCAATTATATGTTGCTTTCATAGACTAATTTTCCCCATACCCTGAATATGTTGCGAAATGAATATGGTCTTCCCATTTACCGTTGATTTCCAAATATCTCTTTGAATAACCTTCCTGCTCAAAATTCAGCTTTTTCATAACTCTCAATGACCTTACATTTCGAGGAAGTATATTTACTTCAATTCTGTGCAGACCAAAATCTTTAAACATAATCTGCACCACTTCTCTAATTGCTTCTGTCATATATCCCTTATTAATTTCATCATTGTCCAACTTATAGCCCATGAAGCAAGACTTAAAGTTTCCCATAACTATATTGCTTAAACAAATATTACCTATTAATTTTTTGTCTTCCTTTTTAAAAATCCAAAATCTTACAAATTTGTTGCTTTTAAACATATTATATTCATATCTCAGTTGTCTTTTTTGATATGCTGCGGTATAAAAATCCCTTGGTCTTTTTGGCTCCCATTCCTTTAAAAAATTATGATTCCTTTTATAATACTCTAAAACTTGTCTGAAATAATTAAATTTTAATATTCTTAGATATAATCTGTCTGTTTCATATATTGTTTGTCTAAACATATTATCTCCTATCTAAACATGCAGCCTTCTTTTTATTTCTGCAATCAAACTTCTATCTTCAAAAATTATTATTGTAGAAAGTGAAATAATGCTTGTGGATATACAAATAATGGATGGATACAAAACGTCCAAAAAGCCAAATATTACAAAGATTATTGGAACTATACCAAACAATGCATCAATTATTATATATAAAATATAATCTTCAATGTAGAGTTTTCTGATTTTTGAAATTATTGCCATTGATATCATGGCAAACACGCATACAGAAGGTATTACATAATTAATTGACCAACCTTTCCAACCCGTTAATAAATCCCATATTAAAGCTATTATAGATATGGTCATAACCTGGTACACAATGTTTTTAGGGATATTTTTACGCTGGTTTATTAGGGTAATAAGACTTGCCCATACTGAGCCCAATCCTCCCAATATTAAAAATGACCATGCTCCACTGTCTGGTATCAATATATTTACCGCAACTGAAAGAGTGGCAGTTATTATTGAAACTAAAAGCATTACTTTGAAAAACAAGGAGTTTTCTCTATAAACAAATGAGATTTTTGGAAAGATTTCTTC
Organism: Tissierellia bacterium; assembly: GCA_028700795.1. Lineage (GTDB taxonomy): Bacteria > Bacillota > Clostridia > Tissierellales > Sedimentibacteraceae > Sedimentibacter. The sequence continues at coordinate 13,234 of JAQVRY010000030.1, forward strand.
CTGAGGTTTGTCACCTGTCAGCCGGTCTTGACACAGAGGACAGATCTTTCTTTTTCCCACCACGCTTACATTGCAGTTGTTACAGAACCTCATTAAAACAACACCTCCTGTTCTTCATCAATTATATTAGACTCAATTGTAACGGTTATTCCCATATCAGTTAAAGTTTTAAAAAACCTTCTTTGTATTTCAGTACTTGCAAATGCCGAAGTAAAACTGATTCTAAGTGTATTTTCAAAAGAGTTTACACAAGCTTGTATTTTGTCTGTACTTACAAATACATCAAAAGAATATATAAAAGGTTTAATATCATCAGGCATGTTGATAATCCCCACATTGGACAATGTTGAAGTATAGCTTCTGTCAGCAATTGCATAAGCAGTCTTTAAAATAAGATTTTTAATTATCAGCGGTATGACCCTCAAAATATAATTATGCTCTAAAGATGCCAACTTGTTGATTCTTCTTGCCATGATTTCAGGTGTTATATTTTCTTTAAACTCTTTCTTTAAAGCATCTATTACTTCTGCTAAATCATCGCTTCCCTTTGAAAAATCATAATCAACATTTACCACTCCAAAAAAATTACGAGCTGTCTGCGATGAGTAATAGTTCCTTAGATTTACAGGAATGCTTAATACAACAGGTTTACTTTTTAATCTTGAGGGAATTTCTTCATTTATGGCACACATTAAAATTGCCGCTAAAAAAATTGTCAAAGAAGTTTTGTATTCCTTAACCTTATGTAACATTTCATCAACGGGAATCACACCTTCAATTATTCTGATACGGTATTCCGGTATCTTCGCACCCTTTATTTTATATGCTCTAATTCTCTTTTTTTTGTTAAAACTTTTTTCATCTTTATAATATTTTTGAAAGCTGTCATCTAATTTTTGTGTCTTTGAAGCCTCTATATCTAAAACAGGCAATTTATCTCTTAAAGCATATTTATATTTAATAGTTATATAATGAAAAACTAGTGTTCTGAAAAACTGCAGCGCTCCTGCTCCGTCAGCTAATGCGTGATACGCTTCAAGGCTTATGCGTTTCCTGAAATACATAACTCTGAACAGCAATGTTTTATTGTTTTTATCATATAATGTGGAGCAGGGAGGAAGGGTTTCTTCAATAACAACTGCCTTAAAACGACTTTTTTCAAAATAATGCCAAAAAAGTCCGCTCTTTATTACTGAATTATAAAGAGGAAATGCTTCCAAAGTAATATCAAGTGCCTGCTGAAGCACCTGAGGGTCTACTGAATCAAATAATTCACATGCAAACCTGAATACTTTTGTATCACTTTTTTTGCTGTTTGCAGGAAATATTTTAGCTGCATTATCTAATTTACTCCATTCGGATACTTTTTTATTTTTCAATTAATTCACCTCATAAAGAAAACGATTAATTATATTATAGCATAATTTTACCTGAGGAAATCTAGGCGGAAGTGCAAAAAATCCGTGAAGAGCATCTTTTATCCTATATATTTCAACATAATTCCCTGCTTCCCTCAGTTTTTTACCATACTCTTCACCTTCATCACGCAAGGGGTCGTATTCTGCGGTTATAATTAATGTTTTTGGCTGCTTGGATAAATCCTTCGAAAGCAAAGGTGCAAAATAGGGACTGTATATATCATCTTCCTTAGATTTATATAATTCCATGTAGTCTCTTATTCTCTTTGAAGTAAGAAGATAATCAGTTCCATTTTCTATAACAGACTTGAATGGGGAATTATCCGTGTGGTCATTGTATGTTGACGGATAAATCAATATTTGTTTATCAATCTTGAATTCTTTTCTATCGCTCGCCAACAAAGATAAGGCTGCCGCCAAATTGCCTCCGGCACTGTCTCCTATCAATATAAGTTCTTTATTATTAATTTCATCATTTGTTATAAATGCTTTTGCTGCTTCATAGCAATCCTCTAAGCCTTTGGGAAAGGGGTTCTCAGGTGCCAGCCTGTAATCAACGGACACAACCTTATGATTTGTCAGTCTCGCCATATTTGTACAAACTTTGTTGTAACTGTCAATATTGCCTGTTACCCATCCACCGCCGTGAAAAAATAAAAGAACTGGACAATCAGAATCCACTTCGGGAGAATATGCCCGAACAGGAATGTTATGATTTTTTGAACCTATTTGAAAATCCCATGTTTTGAACAAAGGTTTTAAAATATGCCTTCGCGTTAAATTTACAAAATTCCTGTGACGCTGCAAATTTTCTTTTATATCATATTCATTATAGGACAGAGCTTTAAGTGCAGCTCTTACAACCTTATTAATCGCCATAATTCCCTCTCAATTATTTTACACTATTATATATATAATTATTAAATGTGTCTACCAAAATGTATGTATTATTTGCTCCTTTAAAAAAGAATCAAAAGAATCATATTGACATTTAGATAATATCGTTTAAAATATTATATAAGTTACATAAATTTGAAGGAGGATACTATGCAAAAATATGTTTGTAATGCATGCGGTTATGTTTATGATCCGGCTGAAGGAGATCCTGATAACGGCATAGCTCCCGGCACTTCATTTGAAGATCTTCCGGATGACTGGGTATGCCCATTGTGTGGAGTTGGTAAGGACGAATTTTCACCTGATTAAAGGCTAAAAAAAATGGCGAGCAGTCGCCATTTTTTTTATGATTATGAGTCTTGTTTTGCTACAGAAGATACCATTCATAACAACATATTTTATTCCGGTTTAGACGCGGTAATTGATGCAGTGCTGTCACCTGTACTATAGGATGCCATAATACTTATGTCATCTTCATTTTTCCCCATATAAGATATTGTATCTTCACTTTTTGCCTCGTAAGATTCTTGAGTGAATTTCCCCTTAATTTCTTCATAATAATCCATGAAGTCATCTGCTTTTACATCTTCAATTATTACTAATAAATATGCTTCACTATTCATCACACTTACTATATTCCCCTTTTTAAACTCAGGAATCTTATCGGAAATTCCGGAATTAGGCCATTCTGTAGAGCCAAATGTGACATCACCCTCGTCAGTCTTTATTGTTACCTCATCGCCGTCTATGTCTATATCTGCATCTCCTATAGCCTGTTCTATAATCTTTTCTGCAATTTTGTCTTCCATTTTTTGTTTTGCATTACAACCGGTGATTAATGTTAGCAAAATAATTATTATAAGAATAAAATATACCTTTTTCATTTTGTACCCCCTTGTATTTTGTTATCATTATACAATTCTTTATAATAATTGTAATCACCCTAAGGGTGATTATTTTTAAAAAATCAGTATGAAATAAGGGTTATTTATATGGATTTTACTTGGAAGTAGATTTTAAATATGATATAATAAAGAAAAACGTTTTTTGGAGCGTTGTTATGAAAAAATTTGTTGTATGTATATTGATTTTTACTATACTCTTAACAGGATGTAAAAGTAATGAACTGCTAAGTGCAAAGAACCCCG
>JAQVRY010000121.1 GCA_028700795.1 Tissierellia bacterium
TCGTTGCGAATGACCTACCATCAATTTTTCTCTCCCTATCGGTCGGAAAAATTGGGTTAGGGCATCTTATATCCCTTCAAAGAATTCTATTGTTTTGCTTTCTTCTGTTAAAGTTATAATGGCTTTTTTCCAGTCAGCTCTCTTGCCCACATGAACTCCCATTCTCTTGTTCTTGCCAAGCATGTTCATAGTGTTCACACTTGCTACTTTAACTCCGAAAATTGATTCCACCGCATTTTTTATTTCAGTCTTATTAGACTTCTTATCAACAACAAAAGTGTATTTCTTATCTGCCATAGCATCCATACTTGCTTCTGTCACTATTGGTTTTATGATTATATCGTGTGGATCGCGCATTATGCGTACACCTCCTCCACTTTATTAACTGCATCCTTAGTTATAAGGAAAGAATCACAGTTTAATATATCGTAAACATTAATTGTATTTACAAATGCTGTTTTTACGCCTGGGATATTTCTTGATGCTAATATTACATTTTCATCTCTTTCAGGCATAACCACTAATGTTTTCTTGCCGGTTTTAAGGTTTGATAAAACCTGTATCATATCCTTAGTTTTTGGCTTATCAAGAACCAAGCTATCCACTACGATAATTTCTTGATCTTGTACTTTTGAGCTTAGTGCTGATTTAAGTGCTAATCTTTTTATTTTCTTTGGAAGTTTATAGCTGTAATCTCTCGGTTTAGGAGCAAATACAACTCCTCCGCCTATCCATTGCGGTGATCTTATACTTCCTTGTCTTGCACGGCCTGTTCCTTTTTGTCTCCAAGGCTTTCTGCCGCCGCCTCTCACTTCTCCTCTAGTCTTAGCAGACTGAGTTCCCTGTCTTTGATTAGCCAAATAATTTTTTACGGCTTCATACATTACGTGAGTGTTAACTTTTACACCAAATATGTCATCACTTAACTCTACGTCACCTATTTGGTTGCCTGTTATATCATAAAGAGCTACTTTTGGCATCTTTAATCCTCCTTTCCATGCAATTCTTACTTAGATTTTCTAACTGCTTCTCTGATTTTTACTAAGCCTTTTTTAGGTCCGGGTACTGCACCTTTTAGAAGTATTACATTCTTGTCTGCATCTACTCTTACCACTTCAAGGTTTAATACTGTTACTTTTTCATTCCCCATGTGACCGTGAGCTTTCGTTCCTTTAACAACTTTTCCTACGCCTGCAGATGCTCCTAATGAGCCTCTTAATCTGTGGAATTTTGAACCATGGCTCATGCCGCCTCTTGAGTGTCCGTGTCTTTTTATTGGTCCCTGGAATCCCTTACCTTTAGAAATTCCTGAAACGTCAACTTTTTCCCCTACTTGGAAAATGTCAACGCCAATCTTTTGGCCAACTTCATAATCGTCAATGTTATCTACTCTGAATTCTCTTAGAAATCTTTTAGGCTCTACTTTTGATTTATCAAAATGACCTTTCTTAGGTTTAATAACATTTTTAATTTTAACGTCTCCAAATCCAACCTGTATGGCATTGTATCCGTCTTTTTCCTCTGTTTTCTTTTGAACAACAACCAAGTTGCCGGATTCCAAAACAGTTACAGGAATAACTTCGCCTTGTTCAGTGAACACTTGAGTCATTCCAATCTTTTTTCCTAAAATTGCTTTCATTTTACACCTCCTAATTTCTTACAGCGGATTGCTCGCGCAATCATTCTAAGCAGAGTGTGTTCTCTACTTACTATTCTTGTTATAATTTGATTTCAATATCTACTCCTGCCGGCAGATTCAGCTTCATAAGCGAATCCACAGTCTTTGGTGTAGGATTTGTTATGTCAATCAATCTTTTGTGTGTTCTTTGCTCAAACTGCTCTCTGGAATCTTTGTACTTGTGGACTGCCCTGAGTATTGTTATTATTTGTTTTTCAGTAGGCAGCGGAATTGGTCCTGCAACGGTTGCTCCCGTATTTTTAGCTGTTTCCACAATTTTTTGAGCAGATTGATCAATTAATTGATGATCATAAGCCTTTAACCTGATTCTTATTTTCTGTGTGTTTGCCATTTATTTACCTCCTTTTCGTATGTCTCCATACAACTCGGAACCCCTCGATAAACCCATCCGGGTGTTTCATATTTTTTTTTAATAAAAGCGGTACCGGTCGCCCTGCTTTTAGCAGGACATACTCTGTAAAAATTCCCTGAAACGTTAAAATTTCAGCAACCTTTTACGTCATCGCATGTGGCAAGCTTTTTAATAATATACTATCAAATGCCATAAATCAAGTGTTTTTTCTTGTTTTTTTAAGTTGTTTCTAATAAATAATATTTATTACATTTCATTAACAAACAATTTTGAGAAACCGGTACTTTTTCCTCAAAAGATGACACTATCCCGCTTCTTTCATCCGTATCTTATGCCGAAAAAAATAATAAAGATAATGAGCGAACATTTGCAGGGCACGATTATAGTTCTTAGCGAATAAGACTAAAAATCCGTTTAACAGCTTGCGTTGTTTGAGCAAAGCGAGTTCGCAGGCTGTAGGATTTTTAGTTGAAATGAGCTTTAGAACTATTCGTGTCCGAAACCGTGAGCGATTATTTTTATTATTTTTCTTTTAAAGACGGTTCTTTCCTTTCCCCAAAAATAAGTTCAGTACTCGGTACTGAACTTATTGGATTGTTAAATTAGGGTTCGCAGGGCTTCACGCAGGCTTATTGAATAATCCCTGTTACAACTCCTGAGCCAACTGTTCTTCCGCCTTCTCTGATAGCAAATCTCAAGCCTTCTTCGATAGCGATAGGATGGATTAACTCAACTATAAATCTTGAATTGTCTCCAGGCATACACATTTCAACGCCTTCTTCAAGGTCAATTTGTCCTGTGATATCTGTTGTTCTAAAATAGAACTGTGGTCTATATCCGTTAAAGAATGGAGTGTGTCTTCCACCTTCTTCTTTAGTCAATACATATACTTCTGCGTTAAATTTTGTATGTGGTGTAATTGAGCCCGGTTTTGCAAGAACCTGACCTCTTTGGATTTCATCTCTCTGAACTCCTCTAAGCAGTGCTCCGATGTTGTCTCCTGCTTGTGCCTGATCAAGTAATTTCCTGAACATTTCAACTCCCGTACATACAACATCTCTTGGCTCATCAGCTAATCCTACTATTTGAATCTTATCCTGAACCTTCAACACTCCTCTTTCAACTCTTCCTGTTGCAACTGTTCCTCTTCCTGTGATTGAGAACACATCTTCTACAGGCATCAGGAAAGGTTTGTCAATATCTCTTTCAGGTGTTGGTATCCATTCATCTACTTCATCCATTAATTTAAGAATTTTTTCAGCCCATTCGCCGTCTGGTTCTTCAAGAGCTTTTAAAGCTGAACCAACAATTATAGGAGTATTATCACCGTCAAATTCATATTCAGAAAGCAATTCCCTTACTTCCATCTCAACTAATTCAATTAATTCAGGGTCATCTACTTGGTCTTCTTTGTTTAAGAAAATAACCAACTTAGGAACACCAACCTGTCTTGAAAGAAGGATGTGCTCTCTTGTCTGAGGCATAGGACCGTCAGCTGCTGATACAACCAAAATTGCTCCGTCCATCTGCGCTGCCCCGGTAATCATGTTCTTAACATAGTCAGCATGTCCCGGGCAGTCTACGTGTGCGTAGTGTCTGTTTTCAGTTTCATACTCAACGTGAGAAGTTGAAATAGTTATTCCTCTTTCTCTTTCTTCAGGAGCTTTGTCTATGTTGTCATAGCTTATGAATTCTCCCGTTCCATATTTTTTGTTCAAAATAAGTGTAATTGCTGCTGTTAATGTAGTTTTGCCGTGGTCAACATGACCAATTGTTCCTATATTAACATGGGGTTTATTTCTTTCATATTTTGCTTTTGCCATTTCTTTTCCTCCCTTAGGTAGTTTTTTTATGTTGTTTTATTTCATAATTTTTTCAGCTACGTTGTTAGGTACTTTTTCGTAGTGATGGAATTCCATTGAATAAGAAGCTCTTCCTTGAGTTAATGAACGAAGTGTTGTTGCATATCCAAACATTTCCGATAATGGAACATATGCATCCACAACCTTTATTCCGCTTCTGTCAGAGAAGCCTTCTATTCTTCCTCTTCTTGAGTTTACGTCTCCCATAACATCTCCCAAGTATTCTTCAGGTGTTGTTATTTCAACCTTCATATATGGTTCTAA
>JAQVRY010000122.1 GCA_028700795.1 Tissierellia bacterium
AACATCAGGCTGTCTGTTCTTAAGCCTTCAACAAAAAATCTTCCTGCAGAATACAATATTAAGTATAGGCCTATTATTTGCCCATGGTTTGCCTTTTTATGTTTTCTAAACCAAATTAAGAATAAAAATATGCAAAAATCTATGATTGACTCATAAAGGAATGTTGGATGAACTTTTTGCCCATCCACCATTATACCCCAAGGCAGATCAGTGGGGCCTCCATGGGCTTCCTGATTTATGAAATTTCCCCATCTTCCTATTGCCTGCCCTAAAGCAACACTGGGCATCACCAAATCAAGAATCTCCAATACATTAATCTTTCTTTTTTTACAAAACAATATTCCTGTAATTACACCTGCAATAATTGCACCGTGGATTGCAAGTCCGCCGTTTCTAATATTTATAATCTGGGATAAGTTTTGACTGTAATAATCCCATGAAAATATAACATAGTATGCTCTGGCACCGACTATTCCTGCAGGTATTGCGTATAACAAAAAATCTATCAAATCATCTTCCCTGAAGCCTGTTCTTTTAGCCTCCTTTAATGCAATAAGAACTCCTAACAGCACTCCTGTTGATATCAATACGCCATACCACATAACATCTATTCCAAATATTCTAAAAGCGACTGGATTCATTATGTCTCCTTTTAATGTTTTTTTCTATTATATATTTAATGTAAGTACTCGTCAACATTAAATGAGATCCTTCACTGCGTTCAGGATGACAACACCCCCGTCCCCTCGCAACGTCTTAAATGAGATCCTTCACTGCGTTCAGGATGACAACACCCCCGGCCCCTTGTCATCTCAGGACAGCGTTGAATTTTTTAGACAGCACCTGAAGAATTTTTTCGTGTATTTTTTCGACTTCTTTTTCTTTCATAGTACGCTCCTTGTTTCTGTAAGTAACAGAAAAAGCAGTGCTCTTATATCCTTCCTTAATATGCTCCCCTTTATACACGTCAAACAATTCAACACTTTCAATTAAATATGGATTAACCTTCTTGATTTCTTCTTCCATATCACCTGCAAGAATATCATCCTTAACAATTACTGCTATATCTCTTACCATTGAAGGATATTTAGGCAAAGGCTTATATTTCCACTCTGTATTTTTATATTGAAGAATTTTCTTAACATCAATTTCTGCTAAATACACCCTGTGGTCAAGTCCGTAATTGTCTGTAACCTTAGGCGATGCTTCTCCAAAAATTCCGATTACATCATCATTCACCCATAATGCGGCAGTTCTGCCCGGATGGAAGGTGGGATTATCAGTTACATATTTCAGCTCTGCCTTAATTCCGAACCTTGACAGCATTGAATAAATAATTCCTTTTAAATCAAAGAAATCATAGCTGCCGTACATTCCTATACACAGTTTTAACTCTTCAAGAGGCTCATTAGTAACAGGTTGATTTAGTGGTATGAAAGTGCTTCCAACTTCATATAGTTTTGCGCTGTCTACCTCCCTGTTAGAGTTTCTTTGTATTACTTCAAGCATGTTAGGCAAAAGGGTTGTTCTCATGGAAGAAAAGTCTTCTCCAAGGGGATTTAGTATCCTCACATAATTTCTTAATTGACTGTCCTCCTTGGCACATATGCTGTCATATGCCTTTGGGCTTATGAATGAATAGGTCGTTATTTCATACAATCCCATTCCGCTTAGTATGGATTTGATTTCATCTTCCACCATGCGCAGGTCGGATTTTCTTCCCACCCTTGTGCTTCCTCTCAGAGGTTTTGATTCAATGTTTTCAAATACATAGAGTCTTCCCACTTCTTCAATTAAATCGGCTTCCTGCTCAATATCTGTTCTGAAATAAGGAATTCTTGATGTTATCTTTTCACCGTCGTATACTGATTCAATTTCTAATGTATTAAGAGAATTCAGCATATCAGCCACCGGTATTTCAACTCCTAAAAGTAAATTTGAGCGGTGAGGTCTTAAGGTTACCACAGGCGGTTCATATTCACTTTTTCCTGCTTCAAGAAAACCTCCGACAACTGTTCCGGCGCCAATCATTTCAATCAGCTGGCATACTCTGTTGCTGGCAATTTCGCAGAGTACATATCCCATGGGCTTTTCGTTCCTTGCTGAAGCTTCCGAGCGAAGTCCTAATTTTTTGGATGTTTCTCTTATGGATTTGGGATTAAAGTTTGCAGTTTCCAATGCCATTATTTTTGTTTTATCGCTAATTTCTGAATAATATCCTCCCATTACTCCGGCTATACAGGCAGGCTTTTTAGAATCTGCTATTACAAGCATATTGTTATTAAGTGCTCTTTCACTTTGGTCAATTGTAACTATTTTTTCATCTTCTTTTGCTCTTCTTACTATAAGCTTTCTGCCTTCCAATGCTTCTAAATCATAAGCATGAATAGGCTGACCTAACTCAAGCATTACGAAGTTCGTAACATCAACTATATTATTGATTGGTCTCATCCCTGCATCCATCAATGTTCTCTGCATCCATAAAGGTGAAGGTCCTATTTTAATATTCTTAATTACTCTTGCATAAAAACGAGAGCATAATTCTTCATCTTCAATTTCAACACCATTAAGATAATCCTTAATATTTCCTTCTTCATTCTTTATTTCAATTTCAGGAAATTTAAACTTCGTTCCAAGCGTTGCTGCAGTTTCTCTTGCCATTCCCACAATATTAAGACAATCTGGTCTGTTGAAAGTAACTTCAACTTCCAATGCACTTCCGTCAAGCTCAAGTATTTCCTTTATATCTTTCCCTAAAGGAGTATCCGGGGGCAGTATAATTATTCCGTCTCTTGATTCCTTTGGTATAACTTTATCTTCGAATCCTAATTCTTCGTAAGAAACCATCATTCCGTAAGATGGAAGTCCTCTGAAATTAGTTTTATTAATTTTTAACCCGTTTGGCAATTCAGCACCTTCCAAAGCCACAGGTACTACATCGCCTTCCTTGATATTCTTGGCTCCCGTGATAATTTGCACCGGTTCATCTTCATTTATGTCAATAGGTGCAACCACTAATTTGTCAGCATTGGGATGTTGTTTTATTTCCAATATTCTTCCCGTAACAACATTTATAACTTCTTTGTTATAATCAATTACCGCATCCACATGAGAGCCGGTAAGTGTTAATTTATCTGCCAATGTTTTATCATCAACATCGATATCTACATAATTCTTCATCCATTTAATAGGTACTAACATTTACATCCCTCCTAAAATTGTTTTAAGAATCTAACATCATTTTCAAATAATAACCTGATGTTTGGAATTCCGTATTTAACCATAGCAACCCTGTCAATTCCCATACCAAAGGCATATCCCGAGTAAATTTCAGGGTCTATACCGCAGTTTCTCAGAACATTGGGATGAGTCATTCCGCAGCCTAAGAGCTCCATGCTCCACCCTGTTCCGTTGCAGGAAGGACATCCCTTGCCCAAACATAAGTGGCAGGATACGTCAACTTCTGCGCTTGGCTCCGTAAAGGGGAAGTTGTGCGGTCTGAAGCGGGTTTTCACGCTGCTTCCGAACAATTCCTTGACAAACTGGTCAATAGAATCCTTGAGATTTGCCATTGTAACACCTTTGTCTACAACTAAACACTCCATTTGATGGAACATGGGCGAATGTGTATCATCCACATCGTCAAAACGAAAGGTCCTTCCGGTGGAAACCATACGTATGGGAAGTTTTCCTTCTTTTACAGCTTCCTTCATAACTCTTATTTCTACAGGTGATGTATGTGTTCTAAGCACTAACTCATCGGAAATATAAAATGTATCTGACCAGTCTCTTGAAGGATGGTCATATGGTGCATTTAAGTCGTCAAAGTTGTTAGCTACCGTTTCAATTTCAGGACCGCCTATTACATCATATCCCATTCGCATAAACACACTTTCCAACTCTTCTTTAACCCTCATCAAGGGATGTCTTCTCCCTATTTCAGGATGTCTCCCAGGCATTGTTATATCCAATGTTTCTGTTTTTAGTTTTTTTTCTGATTCTCTTTGATGTACTGTTTCCTTCATTGATTGAATTGCTTCTTCAATAATGGCTCTCACTTCATTGGCTAATTTGCCCATTTCCGGTCTTTCTTCCTCGGAAAGCGAGCCCAT
>JAQVRY010000123.1 GCA_028700795.1 Tissierellia bacterium
CCAATAAATCAGATAGAAAAAAGAATGATATAGAAGTAATAGAGGTAACCAAAAGAGAAGTCGACGAAGCAAAGAAGAAGGGAGTTACACCGGGCAAATTAAATTTAATCGAAAAGCTTCAGGAATCGGCAAACTTAGCAGGACATAAAATAAAAACAGATGAATGGCTTGATAAATCAGTGCAGGAAATAAATGAAAAAGTCAAAGAATACAAGGAAGAATTGAAACAAAAAGAAATAGAAAATAAAAATAATAATAAAAAAGACACATCAGATAAATGGAATAGAAACGAAAATAGCAATAAAAAGAATAAATTAGATAAATGGGACAAAAACGAAAATAACAATAACAGTCGTAACAGCAATGACTGGAGAGTAAAATGAAACATTAATTTGACAAAAATATTATAGTATAGTAATTTATACTTGTGGGAGCATTCCCACAGGTATTTTCTTTTGCAAGTCCCATTTAAGGGGTAAGGAGACACACCTTATGATTAATTTTATTATTAAGAAATTTATTAAAAATTATGAAAATGTTAATGAGCCAAAGGTAAGAGAATCCTACGGTGTGACAGCAAGCATTACGGGTATAATTGCAAATACTCTTTTAAGTGCAGGAAAAATATTGACAGGTATAATATTTAACAGTATTTCAGTTACAGCTGACGGAGTCAATAATTTATCCGACGCAGCATCTTCTGTAATTACTCTTATAGGGTTTAAAATTTCAAGCAAACCTGCAGATAAAGACCATCCCTTCGGTCATGCAAGAATGGAATACCTGACAGGGCTTATTTTAGGAATTGCCGTGCTTTTGGTTGGAGTTGAGCTTATTAAATCATCCTTTAATAAAATAATTAATCCTTCAAAAACTATATTTTCTATGGAGATGATAATTGTACTTAGCATCTCTGTTTTAACAAAATTATGGCTTAGTTTATTCTATAAAAAGCTTGGTGATAAGATTTCATCAGCACCACTTAAGGCTTCCTCCATAGATTCCAGAAACGATGTAATTTCAACTATAGTTGTGCTTTTATCCTTATTAATATCTGAATTTACAGGCTATGAAGTTGATGGATATGTAGGTGTATTGGTGGCATTATTTATTTTGTATTCAGGGTTTGACATATTAAGGGATATATTAAATCCCCTCCTTGGAGAAATGCCTAATGTAGAATTTATTGAATCAATTGAAAACAAAATTTTGTCCTATAACGGAATAGTAAATATTCATGACCTTGTAGTCCACAATTACGGACCCAACAGACACTTTGCATCAGTTCATGCAGAAGTTGATGCAACGGAAGATATATTGAAGTCTCATGATTTAATTGATAATATTGAAAGAGACTTTGCAAAGGAATTAAATATTAACCTTGTAATTCATTTAGATCCCATAATTACAGATGACGAAGAAATAAATGAATTAAGAAACATGACAGATAAAATAGTAAAGTCCATCGATGAAAGGTTTTCTATGCATGATTTTAGAGTTGTTAAGGGAGAAACCCATACCAATTTAATATTTGATGTGGTTGTGCCGGTGGATTATGATATAAAGTCATCAAAACTTGTAGATTTAATAGAAAAAAAAGTTCAAAATCAAAATGAAACATATTTCGCCGTTGTAACAGTTGACAAAAATTATGTTTCAACATATATGAATGATTTAAAATAATAAAGCATCTTCCTATGTTGTCATTCTGAAGGCGCAGCCTGAAGAATCTCATAAATGTAGTTTGTAAATGGTTTAAGGCTGAGCAGAAGCTCAGCCTTAGTTTATCTTTTGTTGCTGCATCCTAAAACATTTTTCATTTTATGGGCAACCATATCTTTAATTGCTGTTCTACCAGGCCCTAAATATTTTCTTGGGTCGAATTCAGAAGGATGCTCAACAAAATATTGTCTGATACATGCAGTAAGAGCAAGTCTTAAATCTGTATCTATATTTATTTTACATACTCCTAATTGAGCGGCACGCCTTAACATTTCTTCAGGCACGCCTGCAGCCCCCGGGATTTGTCCTCCGTATTTATTGCATAACTCCACAAATTCCTTTGGTACTGAGGATGAACCATGCAGAACTAACGGAAAATCAGGGAGAAGATTTGTTATAGTTTCTAATCTTTCAAAGTCCAAGGCGGGATCACCCTTAAATTTATAAGCACCATGGCTTGTTCCAATTGCAATCGCCAATGAGTCAACTCCTGTTCTTTCTACGAATTCCACGGCTTCATCAGGATCAGTATATGTAGCATCTTTAGTATTTACTTTAACCGCATCCTCTACCCCTGCTAATTTGCCAAGCTCAGCTTCCACTACAACCCCTTTGGAGTGAGCATATTCAACTACCCTTTTGGTTAGGGCTATATTTTCATCAAAAGGATATTTAGAGCCGTCAATCATAACAGATGTAAAACCATCATCAACACACTGCTTACAAATTTCAAAGTCTTCACCATGGTCCAAGTGAAGACAAATATCTAATCCTGTGTCTTCAATTGCTGCTTCCACAAGCTTTCTTAAATAAATAGGATTTGCATATTTCCTTGCACCTGCTGAAACTTGAAGTATAAGTGGTGCATTTTCCTGTTTTGCTGCTTCCACTATTCCTTGTATAATTTCCATGTTGTTCACATTGAAGGCACCTACAGCATATCTGCCTTCATATGCTTTCTTAAACATTTCTTTAGATGTTACAAGAGCCATTTTTAAACCCTCCTATGTATTTATACTGGTAAATTCATTATACAACATATTGGCATAAAAAACATCTGTTATTTAAAATAAATTTTATTGCAGCAACCTCGTCCCCTTGTAACGTCCCCTTGTCATATGAAAATAGAAATTTAGAGTAATTCAAAGCAATATTAAGAAAATGATAGAGATAATGACTAAATAATATGTTTATGGTCATAAATCGAAATAAATGGGGGTTGAAAACATAAAGGTAAATGAGTAATATAAAGAATAGGTGTTAGCACTCCTTGAAGTCGAGTGCTAACAAAAATCGTATATGATAACATTAAATAAATAGGAGGAATTGATATGACAATTAAACCATTAGGCGAAAGAATAGTTATTAAAATGACTGAAGCCGAAGAAAAAACAAAAAGCGGTATAGTATTGCCGGGCTCCGCAAAAGAAAAACCGCAGGTTGCAGAAGTTCTTGCAGTTGGTGCAGGAATAACAAATGATGAAAAGAAAAAAGATGAAATTAAAGTTGGAGATAAAGTTATTTACTCTAAATTTGCAGGAACTGAAGTGAAAATTGACGGTGAAGAATTAATTATAATAAAATTAGCTGATGTATTAGCAGTTATTGAATAAAAAGGAGAGATATTATGGCAAAAATAATTAAATATGATGAAGATGCACGCCGCTCAATGGAAAGAGGCGTTAATGCTTTAGCAGATACAGTAAAGGTTACATTAGGACCAAAGGGAAGAAACGTTGTATTAAGTAAATCTTTCGGTTCACCACAAATTACTAACGATGGCGTTACAATAGCAAGAGAAATTGAATTGTCTGACCCATATGAAAACATGGGAGCACAATTAGTTAAAGAGGTTGCAACAAAGACAAATGATGTAGCAGGTGATGGAACTACTACAGCAACATTGTTGGCACAAGCAATTATTAGAGAAGGACTTAAAAATGTTGCAGCAGGTGCTAACCCTATGATACTTAAAAAAGGTATTGAAAAAGCAGTCGCAGCAGCAGTGGAAGAGCTTAAAAACATAACAAAAACAGTTGAAACATCAGAAGAAATTGCTCAAATAGCTTCTATTTCAGCAGGTGATGAAGAAATAGGAAAATTAATATCACAAGCAATGGATGATGTTGGCAAGGACGGCGTTATAACTGTTGAAGAATCAAAGACTATGGACACAGAACTAACCGTAGTTGAAGGTATGCAGTTTGACAGAGGATACTTATCGGCATATATGGTAACTAATACAGAAAAAATGGAAGCTGTTTTAGAAGAGCCATATATTTTAATAACAGATAAAAAAATTACAAATATTCAAGACGTTCTTCCTATTTTGGAACAAATTGTTCAAACAGGCAAATCATTAGTTATTATAGCAGAAGATGT
>JAQVRY010000124.1 GCA_028700795.1 Tissierellia bacterium
AGGAAATACAAAAGGCATACAAAGAAGGAGACATAATAGGAATTTCAGAAACAGAATTTGCTCCCGAAGATTATATCACAAGAGAGCAAGCTGCAATTATTATGTCAAGGCTGCTTGAATTAGAAGGAAATTCAACGGGTGCCGATGTATTTTATGACAGTGGTCTAATCAGCAAATGGGCAAGGGAATACGTGGGTGCAGTGACGGAGCATAATTTGATTAAAGGTTATAAAGACAATACCTTTAGACCTCAAAACAATATTAATAGAGCCGAAGCAGTTGTATTGCTGGACAGAGTATTGAAGTAATTTTTGTGTCATTGCTATGAATAACCCGTTTTTAATTGTCATTCTGAGGGCTTTAGCCCGAAGAATCTCACAGTTTTTTGAATCAATTCATTGCTAATTATCAAAAATTATACTACAATATAGTCAGTTATGTTTTATATGCTATATGTAAAGTAATCAGTGAATGATAAAATATAATGGATGCTAATATATATAAAGCGAGGGATAATTATGAATAAAAAAGGTAAAATCTATATTCCAGGTACAGTTAAAAGAGGTATGGCAATAGTTCTTACGTTAATGATGTTAATATCAACATTGTTAAGTTCCGGTAATTTAATCTATGCTGCTGATAATGGCTTAATGGTTCTTAAATCAGCCACTCATCCTGAGGGAGCAGTGGGAAAAGCTGTCATCAACAAGAAGGATGTGACATTCACTGTCCCATTCAATTATAGTAAGGACACATTAGACCTTTCAAAAGTTACTTATGTGTTGGAAACAGGTTATGAATTGGATAAAATTGAACCTTCTTCTGCAAAAGTAGGAGGAATTTCGGTAACAATGAAAGTACATTATATTTATACAGATGATACTGAAACTACCACAGGCAATAGTGCTACATTTAAGGGCTCCACCGAGTATAATGTCAAAGTTAACAGAGCTCAACCCGTTGTCGATAAAATAAAATATTCTGTATATGTAAATACTTCAGTAGATTTGGATTCAAGTGATTTTGAAGAGGTATGTTTAGATGTAACCGGGAAAAGATTAAGTTATGTTAAGTTTACTCTTCCCTCATCATCAAGGGGAACTTTGTATTCAAATTATGGCTACAGCGATGAATCCAAGGTTTCTGCAAGTTCCAAGAATTATGATGATGATTTAGACGAAATTTCATTTGTACCATATAATAATTATACCGGAACAGTGGTGATTTCTTATGTGGGCTACAATAGTAATGGAGAATCATATACTGGACAAATTGAAATACAATTACTAAAGGTTGATACTGATGCTGATGACATAATATACAAAACAGGCTCATACACACCGATAAATTTTGATTATGATGATTTTGAAGATGAATGCTGGGATGTTACACGGGAAGAATTAGACTATGTGAGATTCTCAATACCTTCATCTACTTACGGAACATTGTATTACAAATATGATACCAGAAGCCAGTCCAAAGTTTCTTCAACCACAAAGTATTATGGTGATGATTTGGATGATATAATATTTGTTCCAAATTCATCTTATAAAGGTACTGTAGTTATTACTTATACAGGATATAATGTTGACAAGGAATCATATACAGGTGCAGTGAAAATTACTATTACGAAGGAAGTTCCCGTTGCGGATGATATCAAAATTTCTACAAAAGAAGATATTGCGATTAAATTTGATGATGAAGATTTCAATGATGCATGCGAGGATGCTACAGGTGAAGAATTAGATTATATTACATTTACTCTACCCTCATCAAAATACGGAAAGCTTTATTATAACTACACATCATCAAGTAAATATGACTCAGCAGTGACTTCAAGCAGGAAATATTATTATGATGATACTCCTTCGATATATAGGATAACATTTGTACCTTATAGAGACTATTATGGAACAGTTATCATAAAATATAAGGGATACAATATAGATGGCCTTTCATTCACAGGTTCAGTCAAGGTTGAAGTTGTATCCATGCCTGAAACTGAAGGTTCACTATATTTCAAGGATGTAGACAAGAGCTATTCATGGGCTGCATCTCAAATTAATTATTTGTTGGAAGAAGGTGTAGTTAATGGAACCGGAAACAACAATTACAGTCCTGCACAAAATGTCACCCGTGGAGATTTCATGCTTATGTTATACAGAGCATTAGAATTAACAGCAACTGACAGGGGCAATTTCAGTGATGTTCCTAAGGACAGCTACTACAATAAGGCGATTGCAGTTGCCAAATCACTTGGTATAGCAAAGGGTTATAAAGATAAGTTTATGCCTGCTGCAGGAATAACCAGGGAGGATGCTATGGTTCTTGTTGACAGAGCATTGATAATTGAGGGTAAAAGATTATCTGCAGGTAAAGACAGTGACTTATATACTTTTAAGGACAGAAAGTCAGTATCTGATTATGCAGTTACATCAGTTGCAACTTTGGTAAAGGCAGGCATAATTCAAGGTAGCAATTCATATTTGAATCCAAAGTCAATGATTTCCAGAGCTGAAATGGCAGTAATACTTTACAAGGTTCTTCAATTAGATTAGTAAATAAAAAAAGACTGTTTCTCCAGAATATGAGAAACAGTCTTTCTTTATGAAAAAGTTTCATTGATTATGGTCAGCTTCTGCTTCAGATTTTGTTTCATGAACGGTGCCGTGAGGATGTTCAGGTGGTGCATAAATTGAATATAATTTCAGAGGTGTATTGCCCATATTTGTAAGGTTGTGCCATTTTCCGGCGGGTATTATGAATATGAAATCATCATAAATCATTTCTTCAAAATTAAACCTGTCTTCTCTATCACCCATTTGTATAACTCCTTGACCTTCTTCAATCCTTATGAATTGGTCAACATCAGGATGCATTTCTAAACCGATATCCTCTCCAACATCTAAGCTTATTAAAGTGAGCTGCATATGCTCTCCTGTCCATAAAGCTGTTCTGTAATTATCATTTTGCAAGGTTGCTTCTTCAATATTGATTACAAATGGATTGGGGCCGTAGTCTCTGAGCTCAACGAAACCATTTTCTTCCGGATATTGCAAGGACCAAGGATTATTAACAGTTTCCTGATTATAAGGATAGTTTGGATAGTTCGGATAATCCGGATAATTCGGATATCTGTTCATATCAGGGTTTATCATCGGAGTATTATAATAGTATGGGTTTCTATACATTCTTTGGCGGTTATACATTCTGTTTTGTTGTCTATACCAGGGTGACATATCTGGGCATGGATAGTTATAATAATTGTACATATTTTAAGTTCCTTTCTGTATTTGTTATTAGTATAATATGAGTACAATTTAACTAATGTGATTGATTATATTTGGGGACATTCCTCCTACCAACAAAGACTATAAATTAGGGACATTCCTTAAAAATTTATCCACAAAGAGTCACCCTGTTTTTAAGGTGTGTCCCTTTTCCTCTTTCGGTGTGTCCCCATACCAATAATAAAAAAAGGTTCTTGTTACCAAGAACCTCTGCCACATCTGCCGCCTCCAAAACCCATACCTCTGTTGCCGCCGTTTCCAAAACCATTGCCATTACCAAACTGATTTCCCATAATGCCAAAGCCTCTTCCCATTCCGTAACCGCCGTCACCCGTTCCAAGGCAGTCTTCTTGCATTACTTCAATGTCTTCAAGAATCTTATCAGCTTCTTCCTGAGTAAGGATTCCTTCATCAACTCTTTCTTTTAAAATAGCTTTTCTGTTTTCAAGAATTTCTTCCTTGAATTTCTCCCAAGTATCGTCACTCTCATCATAGGCAATTTGACCATATGTTTTGCCCGACCTATATCTTATTTCGGCAACTTCTTCAGCACTTTTTCCTGTTAATTCTGCAACTATTTCTGCAGGTGTCCTTACTGTAAATGCATAAGCAGTAATTGATGTAGCCAATACTATTAATAGTACTAAGCTAAGTATTAAAATCTTATTTGATTTTTTCATTTTTTACCTCCTATATTTTCTATGTTTAATATAACCGTTCTTTATGACAAATCTATGTCTTTATTATAAAAAAAATATGAATTTATTTTTGATAAAACACAAATTTGCCACAATTTAGATTTAGTATG
>JAQVRY010000125.1 GCA_028700795.1 Tissierellia bacterium
GATCCTTCGCTTACGCTCAGGATGACAACCACACTTTAGTTATAGAAGGGTGGTTATTATAATGAGGTCAGGAATAATGAAATTAGGGCGAATAATGAAATCAAAAATAATGTTTGTATTTGCAAAGTTTACATAGTATAATGAGAAGTTAATAAAAATAGAACGAGGTTAGTAAATTAATGAAAATAGAAAATGTAATTTTGAATGGCAACATTCAAAGAGCCTTGGATGAAATGGGCTTTGAAGAAAGCACACAAATCCAGCAAGAGGCAATTCCTTTAATATTAGAAGGAAAAGATATTGTAGGACAGTCAAATACAGGAACAGGAAAAACAGCGGCATATGCAATTCCTATTCTTGAAAAAATAGACAAAGAATTAAGAATGCCCCAAGCATTGGTTCTGATGCCAACAAGAGAGCTGGCCGTCCAGGTTGCAAATGAAGTAAGAAAAATCGGCAAATATATGGAAGGTATCAAGACGGTAACAGTGTATGGAGGAGCTGATATTAAGGAACAGATAAATAAACTTAAGGCAGGCGCTCAGATTATTGTTGGAACACCCGGAAGGATTATAGATTTAATTGACAGACGTGTAATAAAGCTTGGCGAACTAAGAATTATTGTTTTAGATGAAGCTGACGAAATGCTAAAAATGGGCTTTAGAGAGGATATTGAGCTTATTTTAAGTAAAATCGACCATCCTGTTCAATCCTTATTGTTTTCCGCAACAATTCCCAATGATATGAAAAAAATCATTAAGAAATTTCTTAATTCTCCTGTTTCAGTAAAGGTTTTGAGAGAAGGAATAACGGCCAAGGAAGTAAAACAAAGCTATTTTTTGGTTAAGCATTCAGATAAGGTTGAAGCGTTGGCAAGGTTAATCGATACCTACACACCAAAGCTTACACTGGTATTTTGCAATACAAAAAGAGCAGTTGATGAATTATATGACCAGCTTATTAATAAGGGATATAACTGTGATAAAATTCACGGGGACATTAAACAATCACAAAGATTAGATACTTTGAATAAGTTTAACAGCGGCTTGATTGAAATACTTATTGCTACAGACGTGGCAGCAAGAGGACTTGACATCAAAGAGGTAGAATTAGTAATAAATTACGAAGTTCCTTCAAAAGAAGATTACTATGTGCACCGCATAGGCAGGACGGGAAGAGCAGGAAAAGAAGGTGCATCATTTACTTTGGCAAGTGCAAAAGAGTTAAGAAAAATTGAGGATATTGAAAAGTATACTAAAAAGTTAATTCGAAAAAGAACCATACCCACTGTTGACAGAGTAAATGAAGTTAAACAGGATAAATTTATAAGAGGTATTGTAAGTGTAATTGAAAGCGGTGAGCTTGGGGAAAACAGAGAATTGGCAGGTAAGCTTATGGATAAAGGCTATGATGCCGAGACTATAATTGCTGCTATGATTAAAAAACTTGTAAAATTTGACTTGTCGGAAGAAAGAGATTTAAATGATGTAATTATCGAAAGAAGAAAAAGAGGAGCCGTCAAGCTCGAAAATACAGAAAGATTTCATGTTAACCTTGGGAAAAAGCAAGGAATACGACCAGGAGATATTTTAGGAGCAGTAGCAGGAGAGTGCGATATTCCGGGCAGTGATATCGGAGAAATAGAACTTCTTGACAACTTTTCATTCTTTACTGCATCTAAAGAGCATAAAAACCGCATACTTGATAGAATGAACCGCTCACAAATAAAGGGCATGGATGTTATTGTAGAATTATCAAAAGAAAAGAAATCACGATTTAACAGAGATAAATCATCAGACGACAAATCATTTTGGAAAAGAAAGAAAAGAAAATAATTACTGTTGACAAAAAAATTTACTGGTAATATAATGGTCAAAATGAACTGTGAAGGATCGAGTAAAACAGACACAGCTTAACAGAGAGGGAATATTGGTGGAAGTTCCTATGTATGACTGTTTGAAAACTAATCCGGAGTTAAGACAGAAAGTCTAAAACGGCGTAATGTCTTGGTATGGATGCCTTAAATCCTTTGAGAAGCAACTAAGGTGGAACCACGATATCTCGTCCTTAAACATATGTTTAAGAACGAGATTAATTTTTTTGAATGCTTGTCATCCTGAGTGAAACGAAGGATCTCATAAGGTAAGAGGTTTGAAACATGAAATTTTTCACCTGCGGTTCAGAATGACAGAAAAACTTTAGTTTAAAGAAATAAGAATGCTAAATTTTAAATGGAGGATATTATGATTAAAATTACATTTCCTGACAAGAGTGTCAGAGAATATGAAAAAGGGATTAAAGCAATTGATATTGCCAAAAGTATCAGTGAAGGACTGGCAAGAAGTATAGTGGGAGCTGTTTATAATGGTGAAACAATAGGACTTCAAACTGCATTGAATAAAGACGGAAATATTAAGTTTCTAAAGTTTGAAGACAAGGAAGGTAAGGATTTGTTCTGGCATACTTCATCTCATATTATGGCGCATGCTATTAAGAGACTGTGGCCGGATGCAAAGCTTGCAATAGGACCTGCAATTGAAAACGGATTTTATTATGATATTGATTTAGAGCATAGATTCGTGCAAGAAGATTTTGAAAAGATAGAAGCTGAAATGAAGAAAATTATAAAGGCAGGATATGAGTTAGAACGTTTCGAACTCCCAAGAGAAGAAGCAATTAAATTCATGGAAGAAGAAAAGGAGCCATACAAGGTTGAATTAATTCAAGATTTACCTGAAGATGCAGTGATTTCGTTTTACAGGCATGGTGATTTTGTGGATTTATGCGCAGGACCTCATCTTGAAAGCACTAAGAAACCAAAAGCTTTTAAATTATTAAGTATTGCAGGAGCCTATTGGAGAGGAAATGAAAACAATAAGATGCTCCAGCGTATATACGGAATTTCATTTGAAAAAGCAAAAGACTTGGATGAGTATTTAAAAATGATGGAAGAAGCCAAAAGGCGCGACCACAGAAAACTTGGAAAAGAATTAGATTTGTTTATGATGTCGGAAGAAGGTCCCGGATTTCCTTTCTTCTTGCCAAAAGGTGTTGAAGTTAAAAATGAACTTATGAAGTATTGGAGAAAAGTTCATAAAAAAGCCGGATATGTTGAAATAGAAACACCCTTAATATTAAACCAACATCTGTGGGAAATATCAGGACATTGGTACAACTATAGAGAAAATATGTACATTACTTCTATAGATGAGCAAGACTTTGCTATTAAGCCCATGAACTGCCCGGGAGGAATTTTGGTATATAAGAATTCCATGCATTCATATAAAGATTTCCCCATGAGAGTTGCAGAAGCAGGAAGGGTACACAGACACGAGTTATCAGGTGCCTTGCATGGGCTTATGCGTGTTAGAGCATTTACACAGGATGATGCTCATTTATATATACTGCCTGAGCAAATCAAGGATGAAATTAAAGGTGTTATTAACTTAATTGATGAAATTTACAAGCAATTTGGTTTTTCATATAAATTGGAGCTTTCAACAAGACCGGAAAAGTTTTTGGGAGAAATTAAAGACTGGGATTTGGCAGAAGCATCCCTAAAAGCAGCATTGGATGAGTTGAATTTAAACTATGTAATTAATGAAGGCGATGGTGCTTTTTACGGACCTAAAATTGACTTCCACTTAACAGACTGCATAGGAAGAACTTGGCAGTGCGGAACAATTCAGTTGGATTACCAGCTTCCTCAGCGTTTTGAAATGGAATATGTTGGAGCAGACGGGCAAAAACACAGACCTATAATGATTCACAGAACTGCATTTGGAAGTATAGAAAGATTTTTTGGAATCCTTATTGAGCAATATGCAGGAGCATTCCCTACATGGCTTGCACCGGTGCAGGTAAAAATACTGCCTATTTCAGATAAGTTTATGGATTATGCAGAAAAAGTTGAAAGAGAACTTAATGCACTTGATATAAAGGTTGAATTAGATTCAAGGGCAGAAAAAATTGGATATAAAATCAGAGAAGCTCAGATGAAAAAGATTCCATACATGTTTGTTGTAGGGGAAAAAGAAGCTGAAAATAA
>JAQVRY010000031.1 GCA_028700795.1 Tissierellia bacterium
CCTGCCACCGCCCATTTCATTCCGGACAGTGAAGGATATGAGCATGTCATATTATCCTCCCTGATAACTTCTCTATACAGCTCCCCATAGATTTTGTTAAGTGGTATTACCCAATCCACTGAAGGCTTATAATCGCCGATAGGGTCCGTTACAGCAAGAAGTTTAGCAGGACATGGCGATATATAAAATACTTTTATATCTTCATCCTTCAGGTTATATTTTTTTCTTGCCCTTTCTCTTGCAAGCATTCCTGCAATTTCCATAGGCTCCTTAATAAAAATTAGATTATCCATCAATGAAGGATATCTGTATTTTATAAGTCTTATTGCCGCTGGACAAGTTGTTGTTATATAAGGTCTTATCTTTTTTTCATTTTCTATTTTAAGCTTGAGAGCTTTAGCAGCTAAATCTGCCGCCCAGCTAGTATCATAAACGAAATCAAAGCCTAATTTCAAAATTGAGTTTTGTACCTTGCATATATCTGTTCCCCTTGGAAACTGCCCATACAATGTAGTAGTGGGTATTGCTATTTTATATTTCTTTGGTGAATCATGCATTTGTTCATACCACTCTATCGATTCCGGAGTATATGCGTTATATGGACATATTTTTATACATTCACCGCAATGAATACATTTTGATATATTGATAAATGCCTTATTGTTAATCAGCCTTATAGCTTGTGTAGGACATCTTCGCATACAATTGGTACATCCTCTGCATTTGTCTTTGTCAAACATAATCGAAAAGTTCATTTTTACCTCCTACAAATTGATTGTTGCAATTATTAATGTCCCTGTACTGCCTGTGTTAATTTCCAACCCTTCAGAGTATTTCTTAATATTCGGAAGTCCCATACCTGCACCAAAACCAAGCTCTCTTACGCTGTCTGTTGCAGTGGAGAACCCCTCTGTCATTGCCATGTCTATATCCTTAATTCCCGGACCGATATCTTCCGAAACTATTACTATTTTATTTTCATATATATCGCAGTGAAGTTTTCCCCCAAAAGAATGTATTACGATATTTATTTCAATTTCATATGATATTATTGCTATTCTTCTTATAATATTTGCATCAATGCCCAATGATTTCAAATTGCTCTTTATAGAACTTGAGCCTTTTCCCGCAGACATAAAGTCATTTGCAGTTATATTGTAGCTATATCTTTTTAAAAATCTGTCAGTCATCTATTTCAAGCCCTTTCATTCCGTTCATAACCAATAACCCGCATGTTTTAAACATAGTGTATTCGGTTGCAAGTATTGTAATACAGTTTTCCTTTGCTAATTCTATTACTTCACTACAAGGCACTTTCCCTCTTACAAACAATACGGCATTAATATCCAGCATCTCAACAGTCCTAATAACCTGAGGATTGTTTAAACCTGTTATTAGCAATGAATCACTGCGGGCATATGCAAGTACATCGCTCATTAAATCACTGGCAAAGCCGTATTTTAATTCAGTGTTACCGTCATTATAGTTTGTAAGAACATCTGCTTTTACAATATCAACTATTTCTTTAATTATCATACCGTCCCCCGCTATACTATTATAAAACCTTCAACAAAAGCTTTTCCACCAACATACACGTCCATAACATCATTATTATATTCAACTTTTACAAAAATAAGACTTCTTTCATTCATGGATTCCCCTTGAATTACTTCCATTTGATTTGGAAATCCTTTACTGTAAAGCAAGCTTCCCAATGCTCCGTTGGACGTACCTGTTGCACATTCTTCATTAATTCCCACCTTTGGAGCAAAATTTCTTGCATAAATTATATTGTCGTCAATTGTAAAAACATGATACCCAACCACATCGTTTTTATAAGAAATATCCTCTATCATCTTGAAATCAGCTTCAAGACTATTCAGCACTTCCCTTGAGCTAACCGGTACCAAAATGTCTTTTAAACCTGTAGAAACAATTGTAGGAGCAATATCATAATTTGCTAGTCCTATTAATTTTTCATCTATATTCAGCGAATCTGCTATTTGTTTTTTCTCTTTCAGCTCACCGTATATACGAGGTTCACTTTGCTGCATAAGAACATAATAAACATTTAGTCCTTTGAATGTAATTTCAATTTTAAGTCTGCCTGCTTTTGTATTTTGATAAAAACTCTTTGTTTCATTATTACCTTTAATTTGTCCAATTTTACCCAAGTAATAAAAAGCTGCAATTGTTGCATGTCCACAAAGATCTACTTCACAAACAGGAGTAAAAAAGCTTACATCATAATCGTTTTCTTCCTGCTTAAAAATAAATGCAGTCTCAGACAATCCCACTTTATTTGCAATTTCTTGCTTCTTATCATATGATATTTGTTGATTTAAAACAACAACGCCTGCTCCGTTGCCGCCGCTGTTTCCATAGGTAAATGATTTAAGTATTGCAACTTGCATTCTTTCCCTCACCACTTTATTATAAAATCATTATAATCCAAAATCAGCTTAATTACAAGTAAAAATACATTATCAATGATAATAATGACAGATATAGTTACTGTTCACATATAAAATAATAAGAGACACCAACTCGTCATTCTGAGGGCGCAAGGAGCAAATATATTTGTGAATGAGACTGCGTAATCTCAGGTTTTAAAAGATAGGATCCTTCGCTTTGCTCAGGATGACACCCATTGGGTGTGAACTGTAACCAGATATATGAGATGAAAATTACACAGTTATAAAATAATAGTTTCGGGTAATTATCCGAAACTATTATATAGTGCGGTTGGGGGGATTTGAACCCCCACGAATATTCATTCGCTAGCCCCTCAAGCTAGTGCGTCTGCCGTTCCGCCACAACCGCATTGCTTATATAGTATAATTGATTGAGGATATTTTGTAAAGTGATTTTTTATTTGAGGCAAGCTTGGTCTTATTTACATAAAGTATATTTATTATGCATTCTTATTGTTGCTGTTCACATATAATATACGGGGGGATTATATGATTTACAAAATATGGAGAGCTTTAAAAGAACATATTTTTATTATTATTTTTATATTTTGTATATTGATTATTTTATTTTCTCTTTTACATACATGATGAATCGATGCAGTGTGAATCGCAGGGGAATTCACTAAGAAATTGGGTTAGGTCATAATAGGGCAAGCCGTGAATATATTCACGGCTTGAGGCAAAAAATTTAAGAGGCATTTATAAATTTTCATTTACAAATGTATCTATATTATACTACTTTTTTTGAAAATATCAAATAGTTTTTTCATATTCTTCTCTTAACATTGACATTAAATGCAAATCAAAGTATCTATTATCTTTTTTTGCAGAGTTTCTCATTATTCCTTCATATTTAAAACCTAATTTCAAATATAGCTCACCGGCGGCATTGCCTGTATAATGGTCTAATGTTACTCTTTCCATTTTTAAAACATTGAAACAATAATTGAGCAGCAATTCCATTGTCTCTCTTC
Source organism: Tissierellia bacterium (assembly GCA_028700795.1). GTDB lineage: Bacteria > Bacillota > Clostridia > Tissierellales > Sedimentibacteraceae > Sedimentibacter. The sequence goes on from JAQVRY010000031.1 coordinate 3,449, forward strand.
CATAACCCTTTCCAAGATATTCTTTTTCACCTATATATATTCGTGTAATGTCCATGGAATCAAATTCATTTGATATTTTGGAAAGATAAACTCTCCCAATTGGCTCTTTGTTTTTTAGAATAATCGTATATTGCTCATCTGAAGAGTCCTGCTCTCTCAAAATAAATTCTCTTACAACTTCCTCGTATGTACGCTCCTTGTTTATTGTCAAAAATTCCTTTATATAATCTTGTTGCTCCCATTTCGTAAATATTTCGCAATCATCAAAGATGCTTTTTCTTATTATAATATTTTCAGATTCCATTATATTTTATCCTCCGACTATTTATATTTGTATTTATTATATCTGGTTATAATGGATTTTTCAAGCAAGTAACTGTTTTCCTCTACGATTCCCTTAAGTCCCATAATAACAAGCAAAAAATACAAATAATCTTTGAATACGTATATTATAATTATAAAGCAAAGTATAAAAAAGGCATTCGTCATAGTTATATATCTGGAAACCGTCTTTGTATCCAAAAAGATTTCTAAAATAGTTTTGCAAATATTTCCTCCGTCCAAAGGCACAATGGGAACCAAGTTTATGTATGCCAATAACAAATTAATATTTGCAAAATAATAATATTCTGTATTTCTAAATCCTAAATATAAACACAGATTGCATGCAGGTCCTGCAATAAACAAAATAATTTTTTTTACATGTGAAACATTATCTAAATAAGCATTTAGATTGAACCCGAACAAGGTAATTTTCACTTCTGAAAATTCAATATCCAATAATATTGCCGAAAATAAATGGAAAACTTCATGTGCTAAAAGCGCAATGATTAAATGCATTTCCCCAAGGGGTTTATTCTGTCAAATCAAATAATGATGAAGGATTTAATGAAGCGCCATCCTCCCAAACCTCAATGTGAAGAATCATATTTTCTTCGTTAAGGGCTCCTATAACATCCCCTTTAGATATATTGTCCCCCTCTTTTACAAAAGTTTCATTTATTTTCCCGTAAATAAGTGTTCTATCTTCATTTTGTATTACAATATAGCCTGAAAGTTTTTCATTATTGCCTATTGTCATTACTTTTCCTTCTGTAAGTGCTTTAACCGACTGAGTTTCGGTTTTAATATCTATTCCGTGATTGTAATATGATACATCGTCAGTTTTATTCAGTCCGTATTTTCGATAGAGTGTTCCGATAACCGGTGTTGCTTCCTTTTTCCCTACAAAAGGCAATTTATTTATTGCAGCTGAAAATCCCTGTGCAATCGTATCTCTTACTTCCAATAATTCAATGCTTGCACTCATTTTTTCATCTGCCGCTTCTATGAATCTTTCCGATAAATCTGAGTTTATATTCTTTGTTACAATAACGGCTGCTACTAAGACAATGCTGAAAATAACCTGTAATGCTAATTTCTTATTTAGTTGTTCTTTTCTTTTAATATTGAATCTTTTTTTTGTTGGTTTATTCATTTCACCACCCCTTCCAATACATTTTATTAATGTGTTACAAGCTTTATTACAAAATTAAAAAAAAAGCCCTAACTCTATACTTTTTCATAGCGATAGGTCTTTTGCAATAAATTCCCAGCTTATGCGAACACATGTATGGGGACACACCTCTACCATGGAGTAAGTCTTTGAGGGCATAAGGAAAGGAAGAGGTTTATTGTTATTTCAGGTTTCTTATTATGTTGTTGATTTCTGTTTTTAGAAAATCGCTGTTAAAGAGCATTTCATACTGCAAATCTGAATACTTTATATTTTCTTCGATTAAAGATGAAACCTTTATTTCAGTTAACTTTTCTATATCATTGCTTTTCATCATAATTCCTTTTTTAGCCTTCTTATTGTTGTACTTGTTTATTACAACGATAAAATTTGCAGCTTTTGAAGAAATCTTTTTATCTGAGTTTATTTCCTTGATACAGGAAAAATCATTATTATTTATTGTTATTGCATTATTAATTTTTGAAAAATCTATATATACTGATGTTAATTTGTCTGCATCTATTACAACATAATCATAGGCTTCTATGCTTTGAAGTAAGTTTATAAATGATTCTTTATTAATTTCATTTATTTTACCGGGTATACGAGGACTTGGCATTAGCGATAAATTTTCATTAATTTCAATAATTCCCTGTTCCAATGTACATGTTTTCTTCATAACATCAACTATGTCATAAATAATATCTTCATTGACATTCAAATATTCAGACATTTTGAGCTTTCCTGAAGATAAATCCATCATTAGAACCTTTTTGCCTTGCCTTGCAAGCTCAACTGCTAACTTTATACTTATCATTGTTTTGCCTATGTTGTTTTTATGTGAACCGGTTAATATAACATTCATCTTTTATCTCCTCATAATAACTACAACATTCTAAGCTTTGTCATCCCGAGTGTAACGAATGAACTCAAGTTTTGAGATTCTTCGAGCTAAAGCTCTCAGAATGACACGTAGCTTATTCATAGCAATGACACCCTGCGGGCTATTCATTTGCATTACCATTGATTTTTAAATATTCTCCTATGACTTCTCTGACTATTGGAATGGGATAACGTCCCGAGCCTCCCTCAAAAAGTACACATGCTACTGCTATTTGAGGATCATCGTAAGGTGCAAATGCAACATACCACGCAAAATCATCATAGCCCTTTCCTGTTTCAGGATTAATACCTTGATTTTCAGCTGTTCCTGTCTTGCTGCCTACCTCAACAGGGAAGATAGCAAATGGTTTTGCATTGTCATCATAAGAAACAAGCTTCATACCATATTTTACAACATCTAAATAGCTGTCATCAGCCAGCTCAATTTTTTCGGATTCCCTCAATGGAATATAATCTGCATCCTTTCCATCATAAGTTTTTATTCCTTTTATTACGCTGACATTTCTTCTGTAGCCGCTTGCTATGGAAGAAACGTAATTTGCCATCTGCAGTACTGTATAGGCATTATTTCCCTGACCTATACTAATATTTAAATTGTCTCCCACAGTCCATGTTGCTTGATTTAAATATGAATATTTTATTATATCCACTAAGGGTACATGATTATCGTTTGTTTTATCAGGGTTTAAATTTAATGTTAACAACCCATCATAGACTTCACCTCTCGTCATTAGCTCATCCCTGTCTATCCAGCTTGCTATTTCTTCAATGATTTCGTTTTTCATTGATGCGTCAATAACAACCCCATCATTAAGGTATCTTTCTAAGTTTGCCTCAAGAAATAATCTTAAGTAAACGCGCATTCCGGATTTTTTACCTTCAATGCTGGGAACTCCACCTGAAGCTTCCTGAGGTATGTCTATTTCTATTCCTGTTTTTGAATCTAAACCAAACTTTCCTGCCATATCAATAATATCCTCAGCTTCAACCTTAACTGTATGCTTTTGGTGAGTAGCCAAATTTTCTCCCAGCACAGTCGTGTAAAAGTAAAAGTTACAGGAATTCATTATTGCCTGATACAATGTCTGCGAGCCATGCCTTCCTCCAAACATATTATGAATCCAGCAACTGACGTATCTGTCACCTACCTTCATTGTACCGGCACAATATACTGTTGTGTTTGGATTCACTCCCTTTTCCAAGGCAGCTAAGGAGGTAATCATTTTAAATGTAGAGCCAGGCTGTATTGCCGTGAGCATTGCTATATTGTAAAGAGGCCTAGGAGCCAAAGGATTTTTTGAATCATTTAAAAGGCTGTTCCAATTCCCCGTAGTAATTCCTGTTGCAAACAAATTCAAGTCGTATGCCGGGTAATTTGCCAGTGCTAACACTTCGTTTGTTTTTACATCAAGTGCAACTAACGCTCCTGAATAGGCGTTTTCGTATTTATCTTTAAAATGGAAGTCTCCCCATTCACTTTCAAAAACACCGCCTTCACGAATTTTTTCAAGACCTTTCTTCAAAGATTCTTCCGCCTTTTTTTGCAGCCGAAGGTCCATGGTTAAATATAAATCATCTCCGGGAATAGGCGCTTCACTTGAGACTGAGCGGATTGTCCTTCCCACATTGTTTACTTCAACTGTTTTCTTACCCTTATCTCCTCTTAAATAATCTTCGAATTTTTCTTCAAGCCCTGTCTTACCTATTATGTCATCAGTGCTGTAGCCCTTATCAACAACATATTCCTGCAATTCATAATCCTGGGCAATTTTACCCAAGTAGCCTATAATATGAGAGGCGCTTTCATATTGTGGATAATATCTAAGTGGCTCGATTTCAATATTAATTCCGTTTAATTCATGGTGTCTTTCAGAAATCATGGCAACTGTTTTTTCTGAAATACTATAGCAAATATCCACAGGGTGATATGAAAGAAAGCTTATTCTGTTATACCTTTCTCTTAATACCATCATATTTCGCATGTCGTAATCATTAATTTCTTCAGAAATCTCCAATGACTTTCTAAGCATTTCAAAAACCTTTTTCGCTGAGTAATCATTAATTTCTTCATCAGATTTTACATTGTTATTAATCCAGTTTTTCTTATTTCGCAAAGGTGTGTACTCCCATTCAGCTATTGATATTGAAGGATTTACATATTTCAGCAGCTCTATTTGGGAAAAATACTTTATATTATCATCTGTAACCAAATTGTATAAAACTTCATAATTCTTAAAAGCTATTTCCTTAACAAAATCATAGGCAGTAGTGCTGTATTCCATATGCTGTTGATTAAAATATTTATTTCGGATTTCTGTATCTGTATACTCAAATCCGCCGGTTTCACCATCTTCAATGAATCTAATCGGCAAATCAGGATATATCTCTTTTAGCCTGTCTATAAGAATTGCTCCAGGCTTAATTTTTTCATTTCCCTGATAAACTGTCTTAAGCAAATTATCAATAGAGTTTTTCATGGTTAAAATAACAAAATCATCTTTAGCAGATGTATTTATTGTAATCTCTTCATTGGTTGCATTTAGCTCTCTTTTGATATTTTCATATTCTTCGTCATGAATAAAGGAAAACTCATTAAGTTTTATATTTTCTACTCCTTTTTGAATAATAAATTCATAGGATAGTTTCCTTATTTTAGAATTGGTAAATAGCGAAGATAAATATTTGTTGTTGTTAATTAAAAGTTGCGCCACTGCTTCTTCAGCACTTAAATTTTCTTTTAAATTGTTATCTGACAACCAAATTTGTATGGGTGTTTTTAACTCCGGTGTTTCATTTTCTGTTTTAGTTTCTGCTGTATCAGTTGGTATAAGCATCTCATCATAATATTCAAAGTTATCGCCGTTTAATCTTATTGGTACTTCATCCTTTAAAATAGCTGCATGAACTCTTTGTTTCGGTGAAAAACTTTCACCGTACACAAAAATGCTGAAGTTCAGCCATTCATTAATGCTTTCTTTCACTGTTTCAATTACCTTTTCTTCAGCAGCTTGGTAATAGAGCACATCAATTTCTTCTATTTGGTTCGTATCACTTTCAATTATTTCCATACTATCATCAATATAATCAAATGTATCAAGTTCAATAGGAAAATCATCAATGGGTCTTTCCATATTTCCATCTAATATTTTTGACAATTTATATGATACTTCATTAAAGTCTTCAGGCTTAATTTCATCCGTGTACATTTGCACAGTAAAGCTAGACACATTGTCAGCAAGAAGTACGCCGTCTCTGTCAAAAATTTTCCCCCGAGGTGCTTTTACTGGGATGTCCTTAATTTTCTTTATATCTGCAATTTGTCTATATTCCTGTCCTTCCACAATGGTGAGTACCGCCATCCTAAAGCTTAAAATGACCAGTAATACAACTATTATCAAGTAAAAAATATTAAAACGATTTTTAAAAAATTTTATCATTTCACCCTCAAGCCTTTACATTAAATTTATCAAATAAATATAAAACAAATTTCAATACAAATACTACTAGCACGGTATTTAATGCTGTTTCAAAAAGAATATTTGGCAATATACTTTTTGCTGATTGGACTCTGAATCTTAAAAAGAATAAAATAATGTATAATAATAAGTGCATCACTACAGTTGAAATTCCCGCTGCCACACTGTAAACAATCCGATTTTCTCTGAGCATTTCATCACTGATAGCTCCTATAGTTACACCGATTAAAAAATAAATCAATGTATATAAACCAAATATATTAAAAATCATGGCATCGTACAAAATACCGGTCAGAAATCCAAGAGTTCCTCCGGTCACTCCATCTGACAACATGGCAAATATTACCAGTAGAATCAGCGGAAAATTTGGAATTACATTAAAATAATTAAAAAACCCAATAAATGATGTTTGGAATACAAAACTTATAATTATTAGGGAAGACATAAGAATGAACCTTTTCATATTTAAGCCTTTCTAACCATTATTTTGTAAGAACATACACTCTGTTTATCTTCGTAAAATCAACAGCAGGCTCTACAATAATTTTTAGGGTAGAAGCATCTGTTGTTTTAACAACATCTTTTACATCTCCAATATAAATACCAGGAATATAAATTTCGCCTATTCCTGATGTAACAAGATTATCACCTGTTTCAGCGCCGGTTTTGCTGTTAAAAAAGTATCCTGTTACATTGCCGTCGATACTTCCCTGCACAATTCCGCTTTCATCGTTTTCAATATCTTTGAAGCTGACCTTACAGCTTTCATCTAAAAGTGTAATAACCTTAGACCAGTCAGATGAAGTTTGAGTAACAATACCTAAAAGACCTATTTGCACCATGCTGTCATCTGTTTTCACAGCTTGTATAACAATGTCATTTTGCTGTATACCGTCATTTTCACCTTTGTCTATTGTAAATCTGCTAAACCAATTGGTATCATCAATAGCAATTACTTGTCCAACAACATAGTCATAAGAAAGGTTCTTCTTCATTTCATATTCTGTTTCCAATGCATCGGATTTATTAATGATATTTTCCAATATCCTTATTTGCTCCCTGAGTTTATAAACATTTTCAGTAAGCATTATATTTTCTTCACGCATTTTCACAATTTCCTGAACCGAATAGAATGAATTCGTAAGTGTATTGCCTGTCTTATAGGTGAGCTTTTGAAAGCCAGAAATCATATTGCCAACAAAACCCAAATCTGTCCCTTCCAATCGCCCGATTGATGACAGTCCTATCATTATTATCAATATTAAAACTGTAAGAAAAAATAGTATTTTCTTAAAATGTTCTTTCAAAAAATTCATTTATTCACCGCTATAAACTTTCACTGATTTTGCCTGCACCCAAAGCAACACTTTGCAATGGATTATCTGCAATAAATACTTTTATTCCTGTTTCCTTTTCAATAAATATATCCAAGCCTTTTAATAATGCTCCTCCGCCACTTAAGTAAATTCCGTTTGTATAAATATCTGAAGATAATTCGGGAGGTGTTCTTTCAAGAACTCTTTTTATGGCATTAACAATTGAATTTACGGTTTCAATAATAGCTTCCCTCATTTCATCGCTTGTTATGGTTATTTTTAAGGGAAGTCCCGACACTATATCTCTTCCTCTTATTTCCATTTGCTGAGCGTTACTAATTTCGTTGTTGTTATCTATTTCACCTTTTTTTTCAACTTCCTCAGCTTCATTGCTGTCATTATTCTCTACCGGTTCTATTATTCTTCTTTTATAATAGGCTTTGCTGGTATTTCCTAAAGCCTTTTTAATACTTTCAGCAGTAACAAGACCTATGTCCATCTTATATTTACTTTTGACATATTCCTTAATATTTATATCAATATCATCACCTGCAATTCTTAGTGAATCGCTTTCAACAATTCCTCCCAATGATATTACTGCAATCTCGGTTGTGCCCCCTCCTATATCAATAATCATATTACCTATAGGCTGGTCTACATTAAGCCCTGCACCAATTGCAGCTGCCATAGGTTCTTCAACAAGTTTAACCTTTCTGGCACCTGCATCATATGCAACTTCTTCCACCGCTCTTCTTTCAATTGAAGTAACTCCCACGGGAACACTTATTACTATATTTGATTTAATAAATCTTTTTTTGTTAAGAGCCTTTGTTATAAAATACTTTATCATTGCCCTTGTTATTTCAAAGTCTGCAATTACTCCGTTTTGTAAAGGTCTTATTGCTCTTATGCTCTTAGGAGTTCTCTCAAGCATTGCTTTTGCATCAATACCAACAGCGCATACCTCATAGGATGTTGTATTTATTGCAACCACTGATGGTTCATTTAAAGTAATCCCTTTATTGTTTACATATACTAATGTGTTTGATGTTCCTAAATCTATTCCTATTTTCTGCGTAAAAAAATCAAATAGTCCCATTTATGTATCCTTTCATTTTAAATTAAGCCTTCTTCCTTAAAGCTGAAATATACGCCGTCACCTATTATTATGTGATCTAAAATCCTAATTCCCAAAATTTTGCCGCTTTCATCCAGCCTGTTTGTCAAAACAATATCCTCATGACTGGGCTCACATTCCCCGCTTGGGTGATTGTGAACTAATATTATTGATGAAGACAAATTTACAACCGCTTCGTGAAATACTTCCCGAGGATGAACAATTGAGCTGTTTAAGCTGCCCACGGATATTTCAGAAACCTTTTTTACATTGTTTTTAGTATCTAAAAGAATAATTTTAAAATATTCTTTTTGATAATACCTCATTTCTTCCATCATTATCACAGCTGCATCATCAGGAGAAGAAATCTTTATTTTTTCAATTTTTAATGTGCTCATTCTTTTGCTTATTTCTGCAACAGCCATAAGCTTTGCAGCTTTAACGTCACTTATTCCCTTATATGATTTAAACTTTTCAATTGAGCCTTCTGCTATATTTCGAAGTCCTTTACCATCTTCCTTTAAAATCCTCTGAGATAACATAACAACATTTTCTTCCTTGGTTCCTGTCCTTAAAATTACTGCAATAAGCTCTGAGTTAGACAATGTATTAGCTCCATATTTTAGTAATTTCTCCTGAGGTCTGTCATCTGCAGGTATTGATTTTATGGTATAATTAGTATTGTCCATTTTATCCTCCACTATGCAATTATTTGTTTACAGCAAGTTTGTAGAAAAATGTTTAGTCAATAAATTATTAAGTTTTGTTAAGGGCAGCCCCTTTACATTATTGTAGCAGCCATGTATTTCTTTAACCAATAATTCTCCATATCCTTGAATCCCGTATGCTCCTGCTTTATCTAAATACTCATTTGTTCTCAAGTATCTTTCAATAAGCTCTCCGGTAAGCTCATTAAACACAACTAAAGTTTTCTCATAGTCCACTACTTTTTTTGAGCTTTCAGTATCAATTATACAAATACCCGTAAAAACATAGTGAGTTTTTCCTGAAAGCAGACTAAGCATTTTATATGCTTCTGTTTCATTCTTTGGCTTACCCATTATTTTGTCTAAATATACGATTGTATCTGCAGCAATTATCAGTGCTTTTTCTTCACATTTTGAATATGTATTTAATGCCTTTTCAAAAGCAACCTTCATAACTGTCGTTTGTGGGTACTCAAAGGAATTTACTATTTCTTTTGCTTTAGGTGCATAAATTGTTATGTCGCCATACCTTTTCAACATTTCAATTCTTCTAGGTGAGCTTGATGCCAATAATATTTTCTTCATATTTATCCTTAAAGTTTTCTGTAAATTATTATTCCTGCAATTAGTCCTATTATTCCTGCAACAGTCAGGTTAGCACTGAACCCGAATGTAATTGTGAAAATATTTAAATCCAAAGTTGCAGGTCCAAAACCAATTCCTTCCCCGTAATTGAGTATAGGAAGCATATTTGAAAATGCCTTTCCTAAAATAGTTCCTATAATGACAGATGTCAGCATGAGTAAAATTAAATAAATAGAATTGCTTTTCCTCATTTTAAGCCTCTCTTCCATGTATTAACAGTCATTTCTAAATTATCAGTTACAAAAATAGCGGTATATCCTACAAAGCATCCGGTAAAAATACTTACCAATGACAATATCGGCAAATAATAGTACAAATTTATAGTAGTAAATAATATAGCAGCCACTGTTATTTGAGTTGCATTATGTGCCATTGCTCCCAAAACACTTATTCCGATTAAGCTGAAATAATTCTTTAAATATTTGCAACCTAAAGACATTACAATTGTACTTACAATACCGCTTGCAATACTGTAAATAAACGTAATTGGATTTGTAGCAACGAGCATCAAAAGAATACTTCTTATTACAACAACAAGAAGAGCATCTTTAAAACCAAGTATAACAACTACAGATAATATTACAATGTTTGATAAACCTAATTTTGCTCCTGGAGCTATGTAAGGCAATGGCATCATGCCTTCTATTATGCTAAGAATCAGCGCTGCTGCAGTAAGCAGCGATAAAAATATATATCTTTGAGTTTTATTCATAAATATTCTCTTTCTAATCAGCTATGAAATCAATTTCACCTTCGTCATTGTCGTCTACAATTTTTATAATCATTCTGTTAGGAATACATACAATCATTTCGCCGTTTTTTGATATTTTGCCCTGATGTATGCAAATTTTATCGGGGCAGCTTGCCTCATGTATCCAAATTTGCCCACCTTCAATATGCATTATATTATAACCTGTTTCAGTTTCAATGTTAACTACATCTTTAAAATCATCGGTTAAAACATATTCTCCCGCCAACTGATTGTTTGAATAAATATATGCTGTTTTACTATTGCTTATAACAGCATCTCGACCGCCATATAAAATAAAGAAAACACTAATAATCACTATAGCTGCAATAAGTCCAATATCATATTTGTTGATTTTCTTTTTCATAGTATTCCTTCATAATATTTAATAGATTATTTATTTTATCATCAATTAGTTAATATTTCAATATTTTAAGAAAGTTTTAATAATTAAAATGCGAAAAAAAGTTACTGTTCACTCATACAATAATGAGTGTGCCAAGCCGCGTCATTCTGAGGGCTTTAGCCCGAAGAATCTCAGGTTTTAAATAATGAGATCCTTCGCTTCGCTCAGGATGACACCCCAACAAAATTTTTCTCATACTAAGATTCTATTACCATAAAATCAGTTACAAGTCTTGAAAGTTTGTTGTTCTTATCAAAACCATAATAAGTTGGGAATGTTCCTTCATTCCAACCGCTGGCAAAAGCAATTATGTTCAGCCCTTTTTCTTCATCCATAATAATATCTGCACAGGAGCTATCGCTTTGCATTACGGCATTCTTTACTCTTATTTCATAATCGTTTAATTCTTCTTCGCTCATTATATCAAGCATTTCCATCACTTTTTCATCCATGAAACATCCAAGCCCATTTTCAACTTCATATCCCATAAATTCGTCATAACTGAAACCTTTCGCAGATTCGCCTTCCAATAATGCCATTTCCCATTTAACAGGCACATTTTCATTAATTCGGAGCTCTGCAGCCACAGTTTGTTTCTTTCTTTTTTCAGCTTTTCCAACATATATATTTACAGTATATGTTCCCTGTTTAACATGCTCTGAATAACATTCATCATCATACAATAATATCGGGTCTGTGGAAATTATTCTGCCGGACAACAATTTAAGTTTCCCTGCTTCAATCTTTATAATATTCATCCTGCCAAATTCAGAATCAACAATTTGTGTATTGCCGTTTGTAATACTAAGAACATCTAAGTTTATATACATGTTATCACCTTTTCACTTTTTTCTTTCGTTTAAAATTTTTGTTAATTCATCCATGAATGTATCAATATCTTTAAACTTCCTGTAAACTGATGCAAATCTTACATATGCCACATCATCTACAGTTTGAAGTTCATTCATTACTAATTCTCCGATAACTTCAGTTGAAACTTCATTTTGAAATGTATTGTATAATTGTTTTTCAACCTTATCTGCAATTTCTTCTATTTGCTCAAGGCTAACCGAACGTTTGTCACAAGCACGGATAAGACCGTTTATTATTTTATCTCTGTTATAACCCTGCCTTGTGCCATCTCTTTTAATTACCACTATTTGAGTTTCTTCTATTTTTTCGTATGTTGTAAAACGATGTCCGCATTCCATGCATTCCCTTCGACGTCTAATTTTAAACCCATCATCGGCTGGCCTTGTATCTAAAACCTTACTTTCAGTATAATTACACTTTGGACATCTCATAAATTTCATCCCCCTCCTTATTTTAACTTACTCATGAATTTCTCATCATCAATAACAAATCTTTCGTGGGTACCTTCTCCTATTTTCTTATCTTCATCATAAGCTGTTACTTTAAAAACCAATCTCTTTCTGTCTATTTCTATAAGCTCTGCTTCTGCCCACACCTTTTTGCCGACTTTTGTAGCACTCATATGCTTTATATTAACTAATGTTCCAACAGTTGAACAGCCCTTTGGTAAAAACCCTTTTACAGCATTCATGGAAGCTGCTTCCATTAGCCCAATCATCATCGGAGTTGCAAAGACTTCAGCAGCGCCGCTGCCAAAAACTTTTGCAGTATCATCTATTGTAACAGTTTTTTCTTCCTTGTATTTTAACCCAACTGATAAATTTAATTCCATATTTACCTCCACAACTGTTCCTATTGTATTATACAATAAAATATAAAATAATAAAAGAGGTTTTGAAATCAAAACCTC
>JAQVRY010000126.1 GCA_028700795.1 Tissierellia bacterium
AATCTTTATAAATTGAAATGGGAGAGGAAGCCATGGTAAAAAATAATTATTTATACAAGTTGTTTCTTGTAATGACTGTCTGTATTTTACTGTTTTCGTTAGGTAACATTGCTTATGGAGTAGATTTCAATGACGACATACAAAAAACTACATTAGATTACGATTATTTCGATGGTTTTGAAAACGACAAAATAATTCGAAGCAAAAAAGATGGTTCTTGGTATTTGTTAAAAGCTGATGGAAGCAAAGTTGAATTAAAGGGTAACTATTTGGATTATGCAGGAACCGAAAAAGGACAATATTTAAATTTAGCAAGCGACTATTATCGCTTCATTGTTAGAATTAAAGATAACTCAACTAGATTTGTTTATGTTGATAAAAGCGGATTAGAATTCATTGTGGAAGGTTATTCATTTGCCGACCCCACTATGAGCGAAAAATATTGGTCGTTAATGAATGTGGACAATGATTCACCTTATAAATTTGGACTCTACGATAACTACAATAAAAAGGAAATTATTCCTGTCAAATATGAACACCTATGGTATATTAATAATGATCTAATAATAGCTCGTAATGAAGATGGAGTAGGAATTATCAACATTAACCAAGAGAAAGTAATTCCATTTCAATATTATGATTTGCAGTATTTAAATGATAATTTTATAATTGCTTTGGGTGATGAATCCAAATTCGGTGTAATTAATATAAATAATGAAGAGGTATTACCTTTTGAATATGACGAAATACATAAAGTATCTGAAACAAATGATTATTGCAGGATAGTAAAAAATAATAAGTTTGGTTTGATTGATGTAAATAATTCGGAGATAGTAATTCCTATTGAATATGAAAGCTTATATTATGTGGATGAAGTTTATATAGAAAATGAGTTAATAGTTGCACAAAAAGATGAAAAAACAGGCATAATTAATATAAATAACAAAGAAATCGTACCGTTTATTTATGACAGGATTGAATTAGTTGGCAATTGCTTTGAAGTATATAAAGATAGTTTAGCAGGATTGCTAAATAATAAAGGAAAAGAAATTTTACCTGCTGAAGCAATAGACATAATGGAAGTAAAGGATGGATTTATTACTGCAAGAGTTTATGTAGAGAATTATGAACACAAATATGCAGTTTATGATATGGATGGCAAAGAAATAGTACCACCAATATATGATTATATAGATTATAATGCATCAGAAAACTATATGATTGTAAAGAATGGAAGGACTGCAAATTTAGTTGATAAGTCAACAGGAGATGAAGTATTAAAAAACAGTTATTATTCAGATATATGGTATACAAATGATAAATATTTCGCCGGAGGAAATAGTAGCTATTTCAGTATAGTTAATTTTGACGGTCAGCAGTTAACCCCTCAGTATTATTCCAATGTGTCATTTGTTAATGTTGGCGGGGACGAACTTTTAGCAGCACAGCGACAAACAAATAGCAGCTTTGACAGGAATATTGATTATTTTAAACAAACGTCAGGACCTTCTACTTGGGCTGTGGACGAGGTTTCAAAAGCTATTGAAAACCATTTAGTGCCTTTTGAATATCAGTCATCATTTACATTTAATATAAAAAGATATGAATTTTGCAGCATGATTGTATCATTTTTAGAAGAATATTATAAAACTACAAAAGACGATATTATTAAAGAAAATTATGTAGACGTGGTTAATCCACCAATAGTGGATGGATTTAGTGAAGATATTGCAATATGTTTGCATTTAGGCATAGTTAATGGAAGAGGAAACGGAATATTTGACGGTGAAAGTGAAATTACAAGAGAAGAAGCTGCTGTAATGCTTACTAATCTGTCAAAATATTTAGGTATTAATACAAATGCATCAGAAGTTTATTTAAATGATAAATCGGCAGTTTCAGCTTGGGCAAATGATGCAGTTAATTTTGTTCTTCAAAATAAATTTATGCAGGGTGTGGGTAATGACATATTCTCACCTAAAACTAATATTACCAGAGAGCAAACTTATATTATTATGTATAGAATACTGAATGAAACAGAATTCTATTCTTTATTCAACAGGGCAAGTGAGGCATGGGGTTGGTTTTATGTTGGTACTATGCCTTTAAAAGGAACTCCGGGACTACCGATTGTTGGAATTGAGACCGAATCAGGTACTTGTTTCGAAGTAGATTATAAAGATATCAAAACTTTAAAAGATTTAGAGAACTATTTAAAAACAATTTTTACTGATGAAAAAGTTGCTGGTATGCTTAAATCTGGCATATACTTTGATGTGGACGGGAAATTGTGTGCATTTGATATGGCCAGAGGTACTAATCATAGCTATGGGAAAATAGTTGAAGTAAATAAAAACAATATAGGTGAAACTAAAGTAGAATATCTTGTTTCTGTTGAAAAATTAGATGATAATTTTGAAGTAGAAGGGTATGAAAAGTTTACTTTTGTTACCGATAAAATTGGAGATGGATGGGTCTTTTCTGAATTCCCTACTTGGTGGTAAAGTGAGTGGGATATGCCCATGAGCCATCCCATAAGAGTGAGAGACTAAGCAGCTGTAAATTATGAGGTAATTATGTTAGAAATAGGCGTAAGCAATTTAACCAAGGCGTATGGAGTAGATGTAATATTTGAAAATGTAACCTTTGATGTAAAAACTAAAGACAGAATAGGGTTATTAGGCAGAAACGGCACCGGAAAAACAACTTTGATGAAGATTATGGCCGGATTTGAAGATTATCAGAAAGGTCAGGTCAGCAAACGAAAAAGCTTGACCATTGGATATCTGGAACAAATACCAAATTATGAAGATGACAATACTGTCCTTGATGTACTAAATGAAGCATTCAGTCAATTAAATGAATTAAAGCTTCAAATGGAGGAGCTTGAAAGGTCATTTGAAAATTTAAAAGGTGATGAGTTAAAAAACGCTGTTAATAAATACAGCTCTATTCATGATACATATGAATTAACGGGCGGTTATAATACCAAGGAAAAGTTAAACCGAATACTCTTTGGTCTTGAAATATCAGATGATATGCAAAAAAGACAGTTTAATCAGCTTAGCGGTGGTGAAAAAACCAGGGTCATTTTAGGGAAAATTTTGCTTCAGGAACCGGAGCTTTTGCTTCTTGACGAGCCGTCAAATCATTTGGATATTAAGTCTGTAGAATGGTTGGAGGAATATCTGAGCTCATACAATGGGACAATGGTTATAGTGTCCCATGACAGGTATTTTTTGGATAGGGTTGTCAATAAAATAATAGAATTGGAATCTGACGGAGTACAGATTTATCATGGCAATTATTCCAAATATGTTGCTGAAAAGGAATTAAGATTTCTTTTGGCAATGAAGGAATATGAAAACCAGCAGAGAAAAATTAAAAAAATGGAAGAACAAATCCAAAGATATCGCATTTGGGGAGAAATGCGAGACAGTGATAAAATGTACAAAAGAGCCAAGGAATTAGAGAAAAGGCTCGAAAAGATTGACAGGATAAACAAACCTATAGTAGATAAAAAATCAGCAAATTTTCAATTAAAAGGCGTTGAAAGAACAGGTAAAGAAGTAGTAAAGGTAAGTGATATTAAAAAGTCCTTCGGCTTAAAAAAACTGTTTAAAGATGTTAACTTCACATTGTTTTATAATGACAGCATGTGCATATTGGGTGAAAATGGAACAGGAAAATCAACAATACTAAAGATTATCTTAAATGAAATAAGCCCCGATGAAGGGGGAGTTAAAATCGGTTCTAAAGTTAAGATAGGATATCTTCCTCAAGAAGTAAGTTTTGAAAAGGAAGATATTTCAATTGTTGATTATTTTTCTTATCATTACGGAATATCCATAGGAGAAGCAAGAAGAGAGTTAGCTAAGCTCTTATTTACCGGAGATGATGTGTATAAGCATATAAACACCTTATCCGGCGGAGAGAAATCAAGACTTAAGATTGGCATGTTAATCTATGAAAAGTCAAACACTCTTATACTTGATGAGCCTACAAATCACTTGGA
>JAQVRY010000127.1 GCA_028700795.1 Tissierellia bacterium
TTATCTACTAATGATAAATCGAATTTTGGGGGCTTAAAATCCAATTTCCAAAGACCACCGCAATCACACTTTGCCTTTTTAGTTGATACATCCATTTTTAAACTACATTTCGAACAAATATATTTCATTTTAATTTCTCCATTCTCCTTTTTTAATAATCAGCTTGGTCCAAAGCTTTAACTCCATGTCTAAAAAATGAGATAATAACTGAAAGTAAAGTTAATACTTCGCATACAATACCAGAGTAGGAAACAGTATAAATATCATAAATTAACCATGACGGAGAATTTACAAATATATTTGTCATCCTAATTTTTTTACCGTTTCTTGTCCATGATGCGATTGTTATTACAACCATACCTATACATGGTAATAAACTAAACATATCTTGATAAGTAAGGATTGTAACTATTATATGCAGAGAAATAAATAACCAAAGCCAGTACTTATTTCTTGCCCATCCTTTACTTGAGTTAATCAGAACAAAATTTCTTACCAAGGCTATTGCTATATTGATACTGCCTGAAAAAGCTCCTAACATGAAAAAATGCAGGATATATGCAATGTTTGAGAACATTTGTACAATAAATAATTTTTTACTTTCTTTGAACTGGTATGAAAATACTAATAAACCTGTCCCTATAAATCCAATTATTTGTGCTGCTATAAAATTCAATTATTTGTCCTCCGTGATTAGATTTCAAGGCATGGTTTTTTGAAGGTTTCTATAATCATTATAACGAATTAACTATTTATTACAATCATTTTTCTTTGTATTTTAGTTTATGAAAAGTGGTGGAGTCATGATTTAATAAACATGGTCATCAAAAATACCAATTGCTAATTAATATTAACAATTGGTATTTCTTTTCCTAATATTCTATAATGAAGTTTAATAATTTTCTTTGCGAACTTCAAAATATGATTGAGAATATTTGCATACAGGACATACTTCCGGTGCCTTTTTCCCCATTACCAAATGACCGCAAACACGGCATTCCCACATGGCTTCTTCACCTTTTTCAAAAACCTTCTGCATTTCTACATTTTTTAACAAGGCACGATATCGCTCTTCATGTGCTTTCTCAATTGCTGCTACGTTTCGGAATCTTTCGGCTAAGTCTTTGAATCCTTCTTCCTCTGCATCCTTTGCAAATCGAGCATACATATCTGTCCATTCGTAATTTTCGCCTTCGGCAGCATGCAAAAGATTTTTTGCTGTATTTCCTATGTTTCCAAGTTCCTCATACCAAACACGAGCATGTTCTTGTTCGTTTCTTGCTGTTTTTAAAAATATTTCTGAAAGTTGATTATATCCTTCATTTTGTGCAACATTTGCAAAATATGTATATTTATTTCTTGCTTGACTTTCACCTGAGAAAGCTTCCATCAAGTTTTTTTCTGTCTTAGTACCTGCATATTTATTGCTTGTATCAGTTTTTTCTTCTATTTTAATAAACACTGATGCAGGTTGATTGCATCTTGGGCATTTAAATCCTTCAGGCAATTCTCCTTCATGAACATATCCACAAACTGAACATTTATATTTAACCATCTTTTTATCCTCCTGAATTATTTCATTATTTACTTTAAACTTGTCCAATAATTTTTGTACAGTTTCGTATGGAAAATCCTCTGCTTGTTCTTTATCTAACAGAGATTGTAAAAAATCTAAGGAATTTTGGCTTTGAGGAAGCATATATCCTGCTTCACGTATGATATCTTCAGCCATGATACGGTTAGATTTTTCAATAGCTTTTGCAAGCTTGCCCGGTAATCCGGAAGCAATGCTTTCCTGCTGTGATTTGCTGCGAATAAGTGCATTCATAGCATTTACTAATTCTGTAGTTTTAGGCTGCTGTAGTGGATAATCAAAAGGTACCATAGAAATAGCACCGGATGGGCAAGCATCAGCGCAATCGCCACAGCCAATACACTTTGAAACATCAATGATGCTGTTTTCTGTATCTGTAGCGCCTGTTGGACAAACATAAAGACATAAACAATCCTTAGTACATAAACGTATATTTCTAACTGCATATTTTTTTGTCATTACATTACCTCCCCTCGATCTTTTCAAATTTCCAATTTGGAACTTTACATACCGGACAAATTTCAGGCAGCTCGTCTCCTATATAAATAAATCCGCAAATAGTGCATACATAGACACCTGTATCTTTTAGCATAGTGTCTCCTTCTTTTTGATAACGTGCCATAAGTGATTTTAAAATTCGTGTAACCTTCTCACTCCAAACGAGTGCACGCATTGCACCGCGGTCATTATCATCGGATGCTACTGAATTGACATTCGGGAATCCTTCCTCAAGGTCTTTTTCAATTAAATTGATAAGTTTTTCAATATTAGGGTCGTCAGCAGGTGCTGCTGCAGCCTTAAAATATCCTGCTAATTCAGTAAATAAAGAAGCTTCTTCTACCTTGTATTGTTTTTCACATCCACGTGCCAAATTTGTACAAAGAGCACTAATTTCTAATGGTGATAATTCCTTAATATCTTCTGAAGTCTCAATTTTTGTTACAGTTGTTTTTTTAGCTGAAGATGATTGGCCTTGTTTTTTAAATTCTGTTTTATCTGCTCCACATAATGGACAAACCCAATCTTCCGGCAGATCTTCCCATTTTGTTCCCGGTTTAATACCTGATTCAGGAATGCCGTTTTGTTCATCATATTCATATCCACAGATAGAACATATATATTTGTTCATACTAATCCCTCCTCTTTTTTTTGTTATTATTATAACATGATACGACAAAAAAGTCACGTCCAGAATTCTGGAGACGGACCTTGAAATGCCTTACAATGTAATTAATAGACCCATAACCGCTCCATACAAGGTTGAATTTATTGGATTTGATGTGATTGAGCAAGTTCCTGAAGAGCAGCCTATAAACTTATAATAAAGGAAGCCTAACAATCCTCCAACTACAACACCTGCTAGTATTTTTAATTTCATATGTAGACCTCTTTTCTTTTTAATACTTGTTATTTTATATGATTATATGATTCTTTTCTGTAACTTGATTACAAACTATCTTTATATTGAAAAATTGCAAATAATTAAAAAAGGACCCCCATTTATAAATGGGGGTATTAGTTGATTTGATTAACTATTGTACATGTTTAATAGTCTTAAAAAGTGATTTGCTTCACGAATTGTATGGTCACCAAGCAATGGAATAATGATTGACTTTATCTTGCAGTCAAGTATTCCTTGTGTTCCTTGGACTTTGAAGTCTCTAATTGCTTGAGTTGCCTGAAGACTATCTTCAGTAACTTGTTTCAATGGTATGGTTGAATTCATAGCCATTATAGCATCATTTGTTAATTCATCAAACTCTTTGCCAAAATTATTGGCTATTTCAAATAGCTGTTCTTCGGTAGGGTCAAGTAATCCTCTGATAAACTTAGCATGCTCTGCCATTATCCTGTTCCAAAATATTTCTTGCTCCACAGCTTCTTGCTGTAAATTAACAATTTCTCTGTTTTGAAGTCTTTGAATCATAGCTAAGTATAATCTGGCTTCACGCATAATATGGTCAATTAATAATGGATAATTTACAGTAAACATCTTACATGTTAAAACATTGTTTAATATATTATTTTTGAATTGTATTAATTCTGTTACTAAACCAATAGCCCTTTGATTTAATAAATATACCCTTTCTTCCATCATAGGATTAACATCTGTCATGCCGCCTCCTACTAAATTAGCTTCCATTTGTGTAATCTCTGTGGGAATCCTTACTCCTGTATAATATGCGGACGCCATTTCAGCGTTTTGAGTATATGGGGTAAAAACCTCACCTGATAGAAGAGCTTCTCTACTGACAACTCCATTAGAAAGCGATACAACTTCCATTAATAGTCTGTCAAATTCTCTCCTTAATTCGTCAGCCTTTCGTATATAGCCTTCATCTCTTGGTGTAAATGCTACTTGTAGGAAAAA
>JAQVRY010000128.1 GCA_028700795.1 Tissierellia bacterium
AACATCATAATTTGTGGAGGCTTTACCTGCCATGTCAGCTCTTATAAGTTCAAACATATCATCAAGTCTCTCAGCTCCCACAGCTTCTACAAATTTTTTAATTCCTTTTTCCTTTATAACTTTGGCTATATCCTTTATATAATGGTACCTTATTAAAATTGTAACATCTAAAATTAATTCTTCTTCATATCCAAGTCTCCGAAGAATTTTTTCGCTTGTAAGAGCAGATCTTACGTGGTGACCGTGAAAATGACCTCTTCCACTTTCATCAACCGTAAAACAATCCGGCTTACTTATATCGTGAAGCAAAGCTGCCAATCTTAAATTAAGTTTAGGCTTAATTTCATCTGCTACAGCCAATGTGTGCTCTAAAACATCCTTATCATGATAAGGTGTTTGTTGGTCAAAGCCTTTAAGCCTTAACAGTTCAGGAATAATAATACTCATTTCACCGTCTTCCATTAATTTAAGTATCCCTTCGGAGGGCATTTCACTTAATAATATTTCATTTATAATTTTTTTGTACATATTTCTCCTTTTTATGAAACTTTTTAATCATTTAATACGTCTAATTAACGATATGGTTATTAAAGGGCGCAAGCCTGCGTGTGTACAGTAACAATTATATTACATAGAATTGTAATTGTAAAATATAATACTATTTATTTTTTATGTAAAATAGTATATAATCATACTACAAGGATCAGGAAGGTGATGAAATGAAAACCGTTAAAACTATTTTAACTGCTATTATAATTCTAATGATGATTTTTACTCTTAATGTTTATGGTTTGTCTTATGAAGCAAGTAATCATTATGAGCTTGAAAATATTATCCTTGAGCAAATGAAAGAATATAATCCGGACTTTAATATTAAATATACCGGTTCCTTGGACAATATCAAAGAAGTTTTAGCAAATTTGGTAAATAAAGATATTTATCTAAAATCCAATTTTTCTGAAGTGAAGTGGGATATATCAGGTACCAATGCTGTAAGCTACATAAATGTAAAGGTTACTTATATTATAACAGCAGAAGAAAGAATCAAAGCAGATAAAATAATCGACAGTATTTTGGCTGATATTATTAAACCTTATATGAATAACCATGAAAAAGTAAAAGCAGTACATGACTATATAGTATTAAACGGCAAATATGATGCAAATAAAATATATTATTCAGATTATGATTTGCTTACAGAAGGCACATCAGTTTGCAACGGATATGCCCTTTTGACCTATAATATGCTTAACAAGCTTAATATTCCGGTTAATTTGGTGTACGGTACTGCGGCGGGAGAAGATCATATATGGAATATGGTTAAATTAGGCGATTACTGGTTCCACTTAGATACAACTTGGAATGACCCTTCATCGGACGTAGGAACTGTATTATACTCCTATTACATGCTAACAGAAAAGGAAATTACTAAGGATCATATAATCGATGAAAATTTAGAAATTCCAAAATCAACCAAGAACTATTATGATTATTTAAAAGAATTATCATATGAAAAATTATTGGCTGAAACAGGTCTTGACATGTACAATGCAGAAAATACAGCAAAAAACGAATCTGAGTTAATAAATATATTAAAACGCAAAATTATGCATCGACCATTAAGTATTTCTATAAGATTTGATAAGTCCATTTCACAAAGCAGTTTAGAAAATGCAATGTCTCAATTAGCTGTTAACAGTTATATTTTTCGAATTGAGTACAGTCTAATAACAAGTGATACTACAGGAGAATACAACGTACTAAATTCATTTATTAAATACAGAGAAGCCCCGGAAAAAATAGTGTTGGAGTTTGGAAGAGATGTTTACAACATTGCCACTGAAGTGAAGTTTAACGTTTATGCAATGTACGGCAATAAAAAGGTAAATATTACAAACGATGTGTATATTTATCCTTATGATGCAAACAAAATAGATATTTCAAAAGGAACCTTGAAATTCAAGGAACCGGGAAACTATAATTTATTATTTGAATTCCAAGGACTTCGTGAAACAATATCCATTACAGGATTAAATTCAAATGCATTTAATTACATTACGGACAAAAGACCGGACAACTATGTTAATGTGAAGGTTTATGACCAATATATTGATTTCAGTTCTATAAATCAGTGGCCTATTATTGAAAATGACAGGACAATGGTTCCTTTAAGAGCTGTATTTGAAGTATTAAATTGTAATGTGAAATGGGAAGAATCATCAAAGTCTGCTGTTGTGGAATATGGCTCAACAAAAATAATTATTCCGGCAAACTCAACCACAGCTTATATAAACGGCAAGGCGAATTCTTTGGATGTACCTGCAAAAATTGTAAATGACCGCATAATGATACCCCTTAGATTTGTCAGTGAAGCTATAGAAAAAACTGTTATTTGGGATGATGCAGACAAAACAGTATTGATATATTGAAATATGGGACCCTTTGACGCACCTTTTGGATTTAGCATGATGTTGATAAAGGAATTTTATCATTTCAAGGAACACGGTTTATAAGCTTTGCAAGAGAATAATGAAACTTCCTTTAAAATTAGATTATGTAATAAAGATTATAAGAAAAGAGACAAATGTTATCTGTCTCTTTTCTTTTACTATTTTCTCAATATTTCAACAGCCTTTTGCAGCTGTGTATCTGTTTCGTAAAATTCATATCCGTAGCCTTCTGCATCTTCAGGCAGTTGAATTTCAATATCCGGTTCTATTCCAATGCCATGTATGTTTATTCCCGCCGGTGTGAAGTATTCAGAAATTGTCATTTTAATTCCTTCACCATCATCTCCGAATCTTTGAACCTTTTGTACTATCCCTTTACCAAATGTTTTGTTTCCAACTAAAACTGCTCTCTTCGTATCCTTCATTGCTCCGGCCATAATTTCTGAAGCACTGGCACTACCTTCGTTAATTAACATAACAATGGGTATATCATCCATATTTTCATCTGATTTGAAGTATTCGATTTCTCCTGCTTTTGTCTTTGTATAGGTTACTATACCTTCGCCCATAAATATATCAAGTATTTCAACAGTTGTGTTAATCATACCCCCAGGATTAAACCTTAAGTCTATGACCAACCCTTTCAACCCTTTATTTTTTAAAGTCGCATATGCAGCTTTAAAATCCTTTGCTGTCTGCATGTCAAATGTTGTAACTCTGATATAACCTATATCGTCTCCAAGCATTGCAGGCTTAATAGTTTTAATTCTTATTTTCTCCCTGTTGATAACTATATCTGAAACATTTTGAGTACCGTCAGAAGCAGCTCTTTGAATAGTCAATGTGACACTTGTCCCCGGTTCACCTTTCATAACCTTTACTGCTGCATCAATTTGGTCTGCCGAATATTCAATACCGTTAATACGGGTAATTTTATCACCTGTTTTCAGTCCTGCCTTTTCTGCAGGAGTATCCTCAATAGGTGAAACAATAATTATTTTATTGTCATCACCGGCAGTTATATAAACTCCAATGCCCTCATAAGAACCTTCTGTATCCTGCATTAAAGATTCAAATTCTTCCTTAGTCAAAAACTGTGTATATGGATCGCCTAATGCCTTTAATGTTCCTTGTAACGCTCCTTCAAGCATTACTTTTTCGTCAGCTTCATACAAAAAATCTCTTTGTGCTATTTGCATTACACTTTCTTGTTTTGCATACTTTTCATACATTTCTTTCATTTGACTATATTCATCTTTTGGTAAAAACACCTTTTGTCCTATTTCAACCAATAACACATTTCCTAGTGTCAAGGTAAGAAAGACTGAAATAAAAACAACCACAACTATAGTAAGAATGTATTTCCTCTTCGATACCATATACTCACTCCCGCTATTAAAATTAAGCTGAAATTAAACGCTTATATTTTATTTATATGCCCTCAATATTATTTTATCCTATAAAATTAATACAACCTTACATACAATTGCTATTATATCATAAGTGCAAGCCGC
>JAQVRY010000129.1 GCA_028700795.1 Tissierellia bacterium
CCATAGGAGGATTAAAATTAATGAAGACGTATAACGCAGACAAAATTAGAAACGTAGCCTTACTTGGCCACAGCAGCTGTGGCAAAACTACAATTACAGAAGCTCTTTTGTTAAATACAAAAGTAACAAACAGAATGGGTAAAGTAGAAGACGGAAATACTGTATCCGATTTTGATAAAGAAGAAAAAGAACGTCAAGTTTCAATTGGAACATCAATTATACCGATTGAATACCAAGATACTAAAACTAATTTCTTAGATACTCCCGGATATTTTGACTTCGTTGGTGAAGTTTATGGAGCGCTTAAAGTTGCAGACAGTGCAGTATTAGTTATTGATGCCAGTTCAGGAATAGAAGTAGGTACAGAGAAGTCTTGGAAATATTTAGAACAAAGAAATATGCCTCGAATTATTTTCGTTAATAAATTAGATAAAGAAAATATTAAATTTGACGAGTTGCTTGATAATTTACGAGATAAATTTGGAAAGAAAGTAATTCCGTTTGCTCTTCCCATAGGCAAGGGAGAAAATACCGACGGATATATGGATATATTGAAAGGACAAAGCTATATAGGTTCAAACCCGGTTGAAACATTCCCGGACACAGCAGCAAAGGCAGAAGAATTGAAAGCAATTCTAATGGAATCTGTTGCTGAAACAGATGAAGCATTACTGGAAAAGTATTTTGAAGGTGAAGAATTTACTGACGAAGAAATTCACACCGGATTGAAAAATGCTGTATTGGCAGGTGAATTGGTTCCTGTTATCGTTGGTGCTGCAACAAAAGGATTGGGCGCTGACATGTTGATGAACACAGTTATAGAATATTTGCCAAACGCTTTAGATGCAAACTCACTAAAAGGCGACCCTTCAGAACCTTTATCAGCATTTGTATTCAAAACTATTGTTGACCCCTTTGTAGGTAAAATTTCATTATATAAAGTAATGTCAGGAACAATGAAAAAAGACGCAGATGTTTACAATGCAGACAGTGCTGAAACAGAAAGAATAGGTAGTGTATTTTCCTTAAGAGGAAAAGATCAAATAGATGTTTCCGGAGTGGAAGCAGGCGATATAGGTGCTACCTCTAAGTTACAGCATTTTAAAACAGGTGATACTATTTCCTTAAAATCCGCTCCTGTAACTTATGATAGAATTGATTTCCCAAAACCATGCTATTTTATGGCAATTACGGGAAAAACAAAAGACAGTGACGAAAAGATAGGTACAGGTCTTCATAGACTTAACGAAGAAGATCCTACATTTTCAATAGATAGAAATGTTGAAACTAAAGAGCTTGTTGTAGGCGGACAGGGAAGTATACAATTAGATGTTATTGCAAGCAAGCTTAAGAACAACTACAAGGTAGATGTTGACCTTAATGCTCCAAAGGTTGCATACAGAGAGACAATTAAAGGCAAATCAGATGTTCAAGGAAAACATAAAAAACAATCAGGTGGTGCAGGTCAATATGGAGACGTTCATATTAGATTTGAACCATCACAGGAAGAATTTGAATTTGCAGAAGAAATTTTTGGAGGCTCAGTACCAAGAAACTATATTCCTGCAGTAGAAAAGGGACTTAGAGAATGCCTTGATAAAGGTGTATTAGCCGGATGCAAAGTTGTTAATGTTAAAGCAACGCTCTATGACGGTTCATATCATGATGTTGACTCAAACGAAATGGCATTTAAAATTGCAGCATCATTAGCTTTCAAAAAAGGTATGATGGAAGCAAAACCTATTCTGCTTGAACCCATTGCAAAGGTTGAAGTCAACATTCCCGATGAATACTTGGGAGATATAATGGGTGACATGAACAAAAGAAGAGGAAGAATCCTTGGTATGGAACAGCAATTAGATGGAAGTCAAATTGTTAAGGCAGAAGCCCCAATGGCTGAAATGTACACATATGCAATCGAGCTTAAGTCAATGACTCAAGCAAGAGGCACCTTCGAAGTTGAATTCTTAAGATACGACGAAATGCCATCAAACTTAGCCGAAAAGGTAATTGCTGATTACAAGGCAGAGAATGAGAATTAAACAACAAAGAATAGATTGAGGTTCTATTGAAATTATGACAGGACGAATTTATTGTTTAACACAATAAATTCGTCCTGATTTATCAAATGTCCTTCTAACAGGTAATTTATTAAACTTTATTGTTGCCACTTAGTAATTTGTTTTTAATTATTTCAATTTGCTCATCTGTGAAAGGTGTTTCTGCATCAATATGGATTATTTTATCAGTAAAAACTAATATATATTCACCGCTAAAAAGTTTCTCATTTGGGTTTTCGTAATAAAAAGCATAGGCTTTTTCGGTGGAAAAAATAGCGTTGTCAAGGGTTTCAAGTTTTCTGTCTGACCAGTCCTCAAGCTTTGTTAAATCGGATACAACAATATTCTTAACAAATTCAAATTTTGGTTTATATATACTATATTCAAGTTTCGGTGGAGCATTCTTCATTGGGGGACGGGTCTGAGAATAATGGCTTCTATGAAGCAGAGGGGTGTCTTCTTCATCTGCTTCATAAGAATAGTATTCAAAATCAATATGCCCATATAAATCCTCACAAGTAAGTGGGATTTTGTCGCTATAAAGGCGATACTCTCTTGTCATTCCCTCATACACCTCCCAATCAACAGTGGTGTATGGTTTATTCGACCTTTCTGAGAAACTAAACCGAGGGATAGAATAAAATATAAATCCAAGATACAAAACGCCGGTTATAATAAGAAGTGAAATCGAGATTATTTTATTTGCGTTTGCAGAAATTTTGCGTCTTTTCAGTAATGTAATTGAACCCCAAAATATTAGAGCAAACAGCGGTAACTGCACCACAGAAAGGGCAATTATGCCAAAAGCGGTGTTAGTTAACAGATGTATAAACATATACCCAACAAGTGAAAACAGGAATATAAGATAACCTATATCAAAATATCTTCGGGTTTTATTAAAATTTTCAATGATAGAGCCGCCCATATCAACAGATTTTTTGGATTTATTGTACCACATATAGTAATTAATTAGGGTATAGGATGAATAGAGAATAATGCAAAAAAACATTAGAAAGGTAGCTAAATCTATATTACTTGACAGAAAATCCGTGGGATTCCGCTTCAAGCTGTTAAGTCGTAAAAAAAGATTTAATGCAAAAACTACAAGCATTAAAAGCTGCGATACCACAAAGCTTTTCTTCATACATTTGTGAATATTTTCAAGCTTTTCTTTCTCGTCCGTTTCAAATTCCGGAGGGTTCTCAAGGGAAGAACAAAATATTTGCATTTGATTATACTCGCAAACAAAATCCCATCCTGCCGCCTTTGCGTAGTCAAAATAGGTCTGCTGATTGTCGGTTGGGTGAGGATTAAAAACCGAGCCCTCGGCAAAATATGTGACAGTGTATTTAAGGTTTTGAGGTTCAGTTTTCTTAAATGTCCAAAGATAAGGTCCCATTTTTTCTAAAACAAGCCCTTTTTTCGCATAGAGCTCAAGTTTTTGCTCAATCTCTTTGTAGTAGTTATAATTCATAAGCATGAGTCTTTTTGTATTTTTCATTTATATCACCTTTTTCATAAATCTTTCGTAATCCTCTGTAAGTTTGTGAAGCCGAATATACTCTTTTTCTAACATTTTTCGACCTTTATCTGTAATAATGTAACTCTTTTTTCGGTTTTCAATATTAGTTAGCGTGATGAAACCTTGAGAAACAAAATTGTCTAGCAGTGTATATAGTGTTCCGGGGCCTACCGTCACCCGCTGTTCAGTCATTTCTGATATCATCTTCATAATATCCACCCCACAACACTCACTTTGTAGACATAACAGTATATAGAACATCTGCTCTGTTAATGTTTGATATTTCTCTCTTGGCATTTAGATCACCTCCGCAAATATCGAATATCAATAATTCATATTTTCAGTATACATCGAATATCGATATTGTCAATAGCTTATAT